>DASRQG010000195.1:0-8425 GCA_035645995.1 Mariniphaga sp.
AATGAAAATTCTGTGTCAGGTAATGGTTCCATTACTGCTTCCTCTCCGGTCCATATTTCCAACATTTTTTTATTGGTCAGTGCATTATATACATCAGCCGGATCAGCAGGTATCACATAATATTTTTTGTAGTCCTTCATAAGTAACTTATTTTAGGAATAAAAGTACTAATTTTTAAAACATATTGAATCTACAGGCTGATGTATGCTTAAAGTTTATAAAGTTGGACGATCATGGTTGATGAAAGATTTTTTCAGGCTTAACCATTTTTTTCCAACATATTCACAAAAAATGGAATTAAGAAATTTACTTTTTTTAGATCAAAAATATACCTTTACGCAGGATCAATATTTTTAGATAAATAATAGGATGTAGTTAAAAACTGAACTGGATTCAAACTAATAGATAATTAATTATGACTTTACTGGACTGGATTACTCTTGGACTCTTTGTATTGGGTCTGATAGGGATTGTTCTTTGGGTACTGAAGAAGAAAGATAAAGATACAACAGATTATTTTCTGGCCGGACGTGATGCTACCTGGATAGCAATAGGCGCATCTATATTTGCATCAAATATTGGCTCTGAGCATTTAGTAGGGCTTGCGGGTGCAGGAGCCGATAGTGGTATGGCCATGGCTCATTGGGAAATGCATGGTTGGGTGGTATTAATATTGGGATGGTTGTTTGTACCCTTTTATTCCCGCAGTAAAGTATTTACAATGCCTGAATTTCTGGAGCGACGTTACAATTCCCAGGCCAGGTCATTTTTGTCGGTTATTTCAATTGTAAGTTACATCCTTACAAAAGTTGCAGTAACTGTATATGCGGGAGGTGTGGTATTTAAAGATGTTTTTGACATTGATTTTATAACTTTCTTTGGTTATGATATCGACTTCTTCTGGATCAGTGCGATTGGCCTCGTTCTTATAACAGGGCTATATACAACTTTCGGTGGTATGAAAGCAGTATTGTACACATCTGTTCTGCAGACTCCGGTACTTTTAATTGGCTCTATTGCCATTCTGATACTTGGCCTGATAAAAGTAGGCGGATGGAACGAAATGATGGATATTGCCCGTGCAAATGTAACAGTACATGGCGATTCTATGACCAGCCTGATTCGTTCACACAATGACCCTGATTTCCCATGGACAGGTGTCATTTTAGGTTCTGCCATCATCGGGTTCTGGTACTGGTGTACCGACCAGTTTATTGTTCAACGGGTTTTATCGGGACGTGACATGAAACAGTCGAGACGGGGAACCATTTTTGCTGCCTACCTTAAAATAACACCAGTATTTATTTTTTTGATTCCGGGAATGATTGCTTACGCGCTTCAACAAAAAGGATTGCTTACCCTTCAATCCAATGATGCAGCTTTTTCTACAATGGTAAAGGAGCTTTTACCAATGGGCTTTAAGGGTATCGTTATAGGAGGAATTCTTGCAGCACTAATGAGTTCACTAGCTGCTTTGTTTAATTCATCTGCAATGTTGTTTACAGTAGATTTCTATCAAAAATACAGACCCGACAAAAGCGAGCAGCATTATGTGACCGTCGGCAGGATTGCGACAATTGTTATCGTGATGTTAGGTATTGCCTGGATACCTGTTATGAAAGGGCTTGGCAAGGTTCTTTATGAATACTTGCAGGATGTTCAGTCATTATTGGCTCCGGGTATCGCTGCAGTATTTCTTCTGGGTATCCTTTCGAAAAAAACAACACCAGCTGCGGGTTTGTGGGGACTTCTTATAGGTTTCATACTTGGAATGACACGGCTTGCCCTGAATGTTTTTTCGGGGTCAATTGCTGAAACTTCGTTTTTATATAAGCTTTTCCTTTCACACAATTGGCTGCATTACGAAATTTATCTTTTTGTTCTGGTCATTATCTCGATGATCATAATCAGCTATTTTACAAAAGCCAAAGAAGCTGCTACAATATCAGGATTAACTTTGGGCACTGCCAACAATAAACAACTAGATGAAACACGTGCATCCTATAATTATTGGGATATTATTAACTCGGCAATTATAATACTTATAATTTTAGCTTTTTACATATATTTCTGGTAGCTATTAATAAAAAAAAACTCTTTACTTCAGGTTATATGTAATAAAGGATATGTCTGTTTTATCAGCTTTTTTTATCTTGCTCAAAAAAATGGATTGTATATGTACGACATTATTGGAGATGTTCATGGCCATGCTGCACTTTTAAAAATGATGTTGCTTGAACTGGGATATAAAAAAACAGATTCAGGCTATGCACATCCTGAAAGAAAAGCAATATTTGTTGGTGATTTTATAAACCGGGGGCCACAGATTAAAAAGACTGTCCGAATGATACGTACCATGGTTGAGAATCAGCATGCTCATGCGATACTTGGCAATCATGAAATGAACAGCATCATATCCTATATTAAATATAAAATGGATGTTTTTACAAGGAATGATGTTTATGAATTGAAGACACTTAACGAGTACAGAGATAACCAGGAAGAATGGGCTGATACTATAAAATGGCTACGCACCCTGCCACTTTTTATTGATTTAAAAGACATACGAATTGTTCATGCCTGCTGGTCGGATAAAGCTGTTGATTATTTACGGGAAAACCTTACACCGGGCAAGATAAAGAAAGAAGTAATAAGAGCACTTTTCAAGAATCAGGAAGACCTAATGCCCCAAAATATCTGGCTGCTCATAAAAGGGTTAAATTTTAAGATGCCCGGAGATATGAAGGTTAAAAATAATAAGGGTGTTAGTCCCCGTACTTTCAGGATGCGCTGGTGGGAAGAACCAACAGGAAAAACGTTTGAAGAAATATCGTTCGAAAGTAAATATCAATTTCCTCATTACACCATTCCTCCACAAATAGCACCAGATTTTCAGCCTTATCCGGAGGATGCACCAATTGTCTTTTTTGGTCATTATTGCCGTAGTAATGGCCCGTATATAATAAGACCCAACCTCTGTTGTCTTGATAGTTGTATAAATGGTAGCAAATCACTTCTCGCCTATCGATGGAATGGTGAAAAACAATTATCTGAGGCAAATCTGGTACGTGTTAAAAAATAGTAGTGCTGCAGCATTCTGATTTTCAGCATCCATCAGAAAAATTAAAAAATTAAGCATAAATTGTATTGCAGGAAAAAAAAGAAAGTATATATTTGCAGCACCTAAAACAAGGGTAACAACCGAAAACAGGGAGTTCTAAAGAATTTTAAAACATAATGGTGCGGTAGTTCAGTTGGTTAGAATATCGGCCTGTCACGCCGAGGGTCGCGGGTTCGAGTCCCGTCCGCACCGCTCAAAAGCCTTAAAAAGTTACAAAAAAACAATAGGCACAAAAAGCATTTTAAGCCCTTCAATTTTTTTCAAGTTGAAGGGTTTTTTTATATACCATTCCATTCGGCAGTAAGTAATTTATCCCCATCTGACATACCAATTTGTATTTATAAACCGGATAAAAATCAGACCTTAATGCTGAATATAATCTTCTTAATTTGTATACCTTTTAATAATATTGTAGGCGCCATGAATTCCTAATTCTCCGGCACGGCTTAAATCTAAAGCGCCTCCTTCAACATCATCCAGAAAGATTTTTGTTAATCCGCGGTTGAAATATGCTTCTGCAAATTCAGGCTCCAACTCAATGGCTTTATTGAGGTCTTCAATTGCACTTTTATATTCTTTGAGTCTTAATTTAATATAGGCTCTGTTATAGTAACCGAAGAAAAATTTAGGATTCAGATACAATAACTGCTGATAATCATCTAGTATTCTCTGGTATTCAGGAATATCCAAAACCACATTATTTCCTCCCTCCACCTGACTCCCGACAGGAACTGTTATTTCTTCAACAGGGTTTGCCAGCTGCTCAATCTGTTCGAGCATTCTATACCGGGTATTTCCCCTGATAAAATATGCAATACCCTGTTGTTTATCAAGCTCTAACGAACGATTTAAATCATTAAATGCTTCATTAAACTTTCCGGTCAGACTATAAAAAATCCCCCGGTTCAAATAATTATGGCTTGACTGCTCAATATCCAGGCGTGCATTGAAGTACAATATGAAGTTCTCAAAAACTTCATGATAATCATCAACCGTTTTATTTGTAATGGAAAAATGCGGATTATAATTGTTTTTTTGATTTAAAGCATCAACAGCCAGATTATAATACTGTGCCCGTTCGTAATCGACAGCATTTTTCTCAAATGCCGAAATGAAGAAAATAGGTTGCAGGTCAATAGCGATGTTACGATTTTGTATTCTCCCGTCTTCAATTTCCTCTTCCTTTTGTTCAGGAAGATTTCGAGTATCTTCAATCACCAGGTTTAGTTGCTGACGCCGGCGACGTTGGGCTTGTGCGTCATCAGAAGCATTGGATTCTTCCTCCTGCTCCCGGCTTGTATCATTTTGATTTGCGGGTTGATTTTGACTTTGCCCTCCCTGGGTACCTTGCCCCCCGGAGGGAGGATTTCCCTGCTGCGACTGTTGCTGTTGATTCTGAGCCAGTTGTTCAGCATCTAATCTTCTGCTTTCCAGATCAAATTGAGGATTCAGTTGTGCGGCAATACGATAATCTTTCTCATAGCCAGGCCTGCCTAATACTTCACGGGCCATAGCCCGGTTAAAATACGCGCTTGCCTGATCCGGATTCAACCGAAGTGCCATATCATAATCCATTATGGCACCTTCATAATCACCCAGCTTGTGTTTTACGATTCCTCTATTGTTATAAGCAAGACCATTCTCCGGCTCAAATCTGATTGCCTGATCGTAATCCCTAAGCGCTGAAGCATAATCATCCAGTTCAAAACGGGCAATCCCTCTGTTAAGGTAAGCACCTGCAAAGTGAGGCCGTATAATAATCACCTGGTTCAAATCGCGGATGGCATTTTCAACATCACCTTGTACAATGTGTGCATTACTACGGTTCATAAGAGCATTGGTCGATTTGGGATTAATTTCCAGCGCTCGGTTATAATCTTCTATCGCCCCTTCTACATCACGTAATGCCAGCTTGGCAATCCCCCTGTTGTTATATATACCTTCATTCTCCGGATCAAAATCAAGTCCTTTATTATAATCCAGGATGGCTTTTTTAAATTCACCTAAATTATGATATGCCATCCCCCTGTACATATAGGCTAATGGATAGAAAGGTTTAATGTCAATGGATTTATCGTAATCAAGAATTGCTCCCCTGAAGTCTTCAAGTTGATGCTTGGCTACACCTCTGTAAAAATATGCTTCAGGCAAATGGGGCTTAAACTTAATAACAATGTTAAAATATTCAATGGCACCTGTGTAATTCTCAATTGATATACGTGTACGTCCTACACGCATATAGTGGTTTATGTTTAACTGACCTGAAACATAAGCAACCGAATTGAGAAGTATTCCCAGTATTATTATAAATTTTTTCATTCCAACCTCTGAATCAACAAAAATAATATTATTAGAAAACAGAATGCCAATTCATTCATTTTATTTAACTTTTCGCGAAAATTATGCCATTATGTGTATACGTTGTTCTTGGGCATCTACTAATTCAATGATCCAATATCATGATACAGAATGGGGAGTGCCGGTTCATGATGATCAGAAACTGTTCGAATTTTTGATATTGGAATCTTTTCAGGCCGGCTTAAGCTGGCAAATTGTTTTAAATAAGCGTGATGCATTTCGTGAAGCCTTTCATGGATTTAATCCAGTAGCAGTTTCACTAATGAATGATGAAGATGTTAGCAGACTTATGAGGAATCCCCTGATAATAAGAAACAGGTTAAAAATATTAGCAGCTTTAAATAATGCCCATTGCTTTTTAAAGATTAAAGAAACTTACGGTAGTTTTGACCATTACATTTGGAGTTTTATCAATTTCCAACCTATCCTTAACTCCTTCTCGCGTATGAATGAAATTCCTTCAAAAACAGTTTTGTCAGATGAAATTTCAAAAGATTTGAAAAAAAGAGGTTTTAAATTTTTAGGCTCAACAGTGGTCTATGCACACATGCAGGCAACAGGCATGACAAATGACCATTTGACCACCTGCTTCAGGTACAATGAAATAAATGACCTGCATAGTGGCACTTAATCTGTAATCTGTCTGTCCAAAATTTCAATACAATTATTTTATTGCTAAATTTGGGCTTCATATAAAAAAAGCAAAATTTAATGAAGACATGTTTTAATATTCTGCTGACAGCATTAATGTCTGTCAGTTTTTTATATCCATCAACAGCTAATAATAATGACGCTCCCAAAAATGCAAAATGGGAATTTGAAGATGTAAAAGTAATGCTGACCACACCGGTTGAGAATCAACACAGGTCGGGTACATGTTGGGCTTACTCAGGCCTTTCGTTCCTTTCATCAGAAATGATACGTATGGGAAAACCCGGTGTTAATTTTTCAGAGATGTTTGTTGTTTGGCATACATACGCAGAGAAAGCACGTAAACATGTTCGCGTTCATGGAAACTTAAACTTTTCAGCAGGCGGTGCATTTCACGATGTTACCAATATGATTTCCAGGTATGGCATCGTACCTGAAGATGCATACAAGGGTTTAAATTACGGGGAAGAAAAACATGTACATGGCGAATTTGATAATGTGTTAAAAGGTTATGTTGACGCAGTAGTTGAAAATAAAAACAAAAAATTGAGTACAGCCTGGTATGATGCCTACACAAAAATTCTGGATACCTATCTTGGAGAAATCCCTGATAAATTCCAATTCAATGGAAAAACTTACACTCCGCTCAGCTTTGCCAATGATTATGTAGGACTCGATATGGATGATTATGTTGAAATAACCTCCTATTCCCATCATCCGTTTTACTCAAAATTCATTTTAGAAGTTCCCGACAACTGGTCGTGGGATGCCATGTATAATGTACCACTCCATGAATTGGAAGAAATTATTGACTATTCTCTTGAAAATGGATTTACAATTGCCTGGGCGGCTGATGTAAGTGAAAAAGGATTTGCATCAGGCAAACAGGGAGTAGCTGTTGTACCCGATGCTCCGGAGTTGAACATGACTGATGCTGAGATTGCTCGTTGGGAATCTTTACCTGACAGCGAACGTGAAAGCCAATTATACAGGCTTGATAAGCCGGTACCCGAAAAGAAAATTACTCAGGAAATGAGACAAATCGCTTTTGATAATTTCCAGACAACCGATGATCATGGGATGCATATATTTGGAATTGCAAAAGATTCGAGGGGTGAAACATTTTATAAGGTGAAAAACTCCTGGGGGAACTACAATAAATTCAATGGCTATTTTTATGCCTCAAAACCTTTCGTAAGCTACAAAACTATGAGCATCATGGTTCATAAAGATGCTGTCCCTCCGGAAATCCGAAAAAAACTCAATATATAATACCAAGGCTGCAATTTTATTGCAGCCTTTTTTAATCTTTGTATAAAGTTTCTATAATGAAATATAACCATCTTATAATAATTCTTGTGGTTACTGCTTTGTCTGTCAAAGCTCAGAACCCCAATTTGGATTACAGATGGTGGAATGAAACACACGGATGGGAAGAAGGTGACCCGGGTTGGCGAAACTGGATAAAAATTACACCCGGATATCTTGGCCCTAATGCATTACCTGTGCCTCATGTACAAAAGGGATTTATCAAATCAGAAACTGAAATTGAATTCACCGCATCCAACCATTTCCTTAAAGGTGACCCAACACGCGATATTTCCGGCCATATATTTTTGCCCTTTGCAAATAGTAAAATTGCAGTTGAAGTTTATGGAGTACTACTTGAACAATTTGCCTTTTCGGAAGAAATACGGAACGAACGGTTCGCACGTATTGAAGACGGTAAGGGTATAGCAATGGGAGATATTTATTTTAGCACTCTGCTTCAACTAATTAAAAACAAAAAGTTCCCAAACACGCTGGTACGTGTTGCAACAAAAACAGCATCAGGTAATCAATTGGCAGGGGCCAGGTATGCAGATAGTCCCGGCTATTTCGCAGATATCAGCCTTTCGAAAGAATTTGGCCAACAACAGGCATTTCTATTCAGGCCATTCGGATTAGCAGGATTCTATACCTGGCAAACCAATGATGAACTGAATCTTCAGAACGATGCGCTGCTATATGCTTTAGGTACTGAATTCATCACAAAGAGCTGGTTATTTTCTGCCTCCTGGGCAGGTTACTCAGGGTATAAAGATGAAAGAGACAAACCAATGCAGATAAATCTGGACATCAGAAAAGATTTAGCCGGAAAAGCATTCAGGATTCAATACAACCATGGTGTAAGGGATTGGGAGTATAAAACAGTGCGGGTATCATTTATCTGGAAACTGAAATCTTTATAATAAGTGATTTCTGTTCTGCTAATGTTATAAAGCGTTTACACACCATTCTAATTGGAAATGGAAT
>DASRQG010000196.1:0-3636 GCA_035645995.1 Mariniphaga sp.
CTCAACTCCAGGAATTCAGGAATGGTATAAATCTTATTCTTTATGTAATAGGGGAACAAAATTGCACTGGCAAAACCAAGTGTTATAAAAGTAGTTAATTCAACTGATCCGGCCGACAGTCCATACCGGTATGAATCGCCCGACAAGCCTACCAGATGTTCAGCTCCAATATTTGTAGCAAAAAGGGAGGCACCAATTATGGGCCATTTAATATTTCTGCCACCCAGAAAAAAGTTAGTGCTGTTTTTTCCGGCACTTTTTTGGTATGCCATATAAAGCCCTACACCCAAGCTTCCTAATATTACAACCAGGCCGACTGACCAATCGAGATAAGTTAGTGTAATGTTCATTGACAGGCTCTTAAATTTTACTACATCAGTTTATTCATTCGATTGATAGATTGTATCATGGATCTGACAGTATGATAATTAATTTTCCAGGAATGACTCATGTGGGTCCAGACAGGTTCACCTTTTCGGGAAAGCAATGGATACCATTCACCCACAGATTTGTTGATGACTTTATTAAAAACAAACCGATGAACATTCTTATAAGCCTCCCAATACCGTTCATCCCCAAGAATAATTACAGCATCCAACAGACCTATTAAAACCTCTGCCTGCTGCCAGAATTCTTTTTCCCTATCGTAAACACCACCAGAATGAGGACCTTCAACAAAAACACCTCCATACTCATAATCAATTCCATTTTCAATGGTATGGTCATAAATAGTACGGAATAGTTCAACATGTTTATTCGGATCATCCTTTAATATTTGAAAAGCATGGTTCAGAAGCCATGCAAATTCAGCATTGTGTCCGAAGCAGGTATTATCTGTAGCATTTCCTTTCTGCCCCTCCTCAGAAAACCTGTCCCATCCCCATATAATATCGAATTTAATCTGTGGTGCTATTGACCAATCCTGAAAGAATTGTGGAATACCGGTTTTGTATTTTGGATGAATAATCTTGTTCAGCAGCAGACCAATGATTTCTCTGAGTTTTCTTTGATGAACCTGCTTACCTGTAGCTTCAAACAGGGTAGTAAAAGCTTCCATCAGGTGCATATGAACATCAAGTGTTTTACGGTCGCCTCCCTGGCTGCCAGGCCCACACAGGTTCCAGTTACGATGAAACATTTCCCAATAACCACCATACAAGGTATCGGCACCATGTTTCTGCAGAAGATCGAACACCTTCTCAGCATACTCTACACCTCTGGTATCACCTGTTGCAAGCGTATATTCACTCAGCGAATAAATAGCAAAACTATGTCCGTATATAATTTTCTGATCGTTTAGAATTTCCCCTTTCCGGTTGGCCATCCAGAAGAATCCTCCGTATTCAGCATCCCACATTTTTTGTAACAGAAAGTCTACACCATACTCAGCCATGGCTGCAAGTTTACCCTCTCCATATCCGGCACGGTGAGCTGAAGAAAGGGTATAAAGGCAACGAGTTTGCGCAATTAATGATTTTTCATCTTCGCCGGTATCATTTCCCTGCTCATCAAAATGCGTAATATAACCACCATTTTCAGAATCAATCATTCTCTGCATCCAGAAAGGTAAAAGCTCATTTACAAGATGGTTCTCCGCCTCATCGCGATATTGTTTTATTTCATTTATATCCATAGCATGATTAATATTTTTTGATTCACAGATTAGTCAGTCAAAGTACGATAATATAAATCTTTCGCCTCAATTTTCATCCCCTTATTGTGCCCCTGGATCGCAAAATGTCCTTCGGAATAATCATCATCGTTATATTCCATTACCAGTTCATCGTTCACCCAAAACCGAATAGTATCTCCAACCGCTTTAATCCGGTATGAAAACCATTCTCCGTCACGGGTCAATAAAGCAGAAGCTTTGCCTGTAGGCTTTCCGGGTTTCCACAACCAACCTGTATGTGCATCCTGGTTGTGACAAATTTGTGCTTCATACCCCCGGGGGAATCCATCGGGATTATCAGCCGGAGGCATAGCTCTGAAATAAAAGCCACTATTAGTTTTATCGCCGGAGATACGAAACATTCCTTTCGCCTCAAAATCAGAGGCAATGGCATCGGAATATAAATGGCCCATTCCATCCTCACCGATCAATATGCCGTCTTTTACATACCACGATGCTTCTCCTCTGGGAAACCATCCGGTTAAATCTTTTTCATTAAATAATGAAATCCATTGTTCCTGCCCATGTAGTAATTGCGCCAGGCCTAATAAAAGCGCAACCAAAAAAACCGGAATAACATTTTTCATTACAATTATATTTTACAGGTTGAATAGATATATACAATTTAAAAACCTAAATAAATATACTAAGATTCATTAAGTTTCTGATAAAGAGCTAATATAAAATCACGATTATCTGCTGTCATATAATCCATATCCCCACCCATGCGGTTGAATGTTTTACAATATCTCAGATAATAAGCAGGATTATCGATTGGCGGCTCGCCATTTCGTTTCCAGTCCCAGTCGGATTTTGCCAAATCGACCACCAGAATATAATGATTATCGATATGCCGTTGATGCTGCATTTCAATATTTTGCGACATAGAAAGGGACTTTTCAAAAATCATGGGTGACATCACAGCAGAACCCATTGATATATAAACACCCCCATCAAGATTACTGACCCCTTTCGCATAACACAAAAAGTCGTTTTCTGCAGTTCGACCAATGGAAGCTCCATGGCTAATGGGATGAGTATAAATTATATCGTGTCCGAACATCGGATGTCCGGTAAAGGGTACTTTCAGTTTAAAAGCGTTGCCCTGAACAGAATATTTTTTATAAGGGTGCGGTATTTCCAGATAACCCACCGGAATTTTATGCTTTGTAATAACATTAGCCAGTTCTATTGCAGTTGCAGCCTTTGCAGGTTCATCCTTCATAATCTCAGTAGCAGTCGCGAATAAATTCTCCGGTTCGGGAATATCAAGTCCTTGATGAAAGATCATTTTACCAATAGCTTCTCCATAGCCCAGGCCTTCATAAGCTCCCACTATTAAAGCCAGGTTTATAAAGTATCCTGTTTCATCCCAAATACCAAATTGCCCGAGGTACACATTTTCACGAACATCTTCACTGGATTGGCCCTGCCATGCGAATTCCCAATCATGAATAATGCCGGCACCATTTGTAGCCAGATGAGTAATCCACCCCTGCTCAATGAGAGCTACTAAGGCAGGACCAAGACCATTCTTGATTGTATGCGCCCCAAAAGCCAGCATTACCGAACGGTTCAATTTTCGGGCTTCCTTAATATGCAGCACAGTCTTTTCTATGATCTTTAAGCTTGCTTCAGGAAATTCCCCAGGCACATAATCAAGTGGAATATAATCTTCCTCAATATAAACCTTATTCTTTCTTTCAGAGAGATTCCTTATCAGTAATTGATCCCTGTTAAACTTCAGATACGTCATTGTGGTTTAAATTTGTATGTTCATAAGTTTTAACAACAGGTGCATTTGCGAAAAATCGGGAAGAATAACATCAGCACCAGCTTTAATTAATCTTGAACGTTTACTTTCATTCAGGCTGTGCCTTTTAATTTCATTACTGGCAATTCCAATTGTAATTCCTCCGCGCTTACGCGTTTCTCTAATTTCTACCGGCCCGTCGCCAAAGGTA
>DASRQG010000197.1:0-2726 GCA_035645995.1 Mariniphaga sp.
GACGGGTATAGCTTTTTACTTTTCCAATTATATTCTCCCTCATACAAATCTTCGGTTTACTACTTTATTGTGGAGTGTTAAACAGCAACGACCAGAACTTGTCCTTCAACCGGGAGTTTTTACAAATGAAATTGATGGATACAGCATACGGATCGGTGACAGGGATAAGAAGACCAACATCTTGTACGATTTGCTTATTTATGATCATACCGGTAATAAAACCAATGAAAGCGTAACAGTAGCTGATTCCGGTTATTTAAGAATTACGGAAGACAAAAAATTTATGGTTCTTAACCTCTATAACGGGGTTAATTATCAGGAAGAAAAAACACAAGGTCGTCGGCAGCCTGAAACTTATCCCTTCCGTCGCGATAACTTTGAAGCACAAACAATCAGAGTAAAAGTGAGAGGTTTTGAATTTAACCGCCAGGATGAGAGTATTTTTCGTAATACTTTTAGGATGCTCAAAATCAACCAGCTTCGATTTATGGAAGACTCTATAGGATATGATTTTAAGCTTAGACTGCAGGAGTACATGCTTCAATTACGATTTAATTCTCCGATTTCAAGAAGAATGGTAAATTACACCGTTCCCCATGATTCTCTAAGGCGAAATATTGAGGAAATTAGTCCTGATTCTACATTTAATTTTCATGAGTACTTCGACAGGAATGACAAATGGGTAAAAGCAGAAATTGTCCAGTCTGCATTAAGTGAAGCCCGTAATAATGTTCAGATTTTAAATATGTATGACGACGAATTGTATACCAGAAAAAAAGAACTGAACAAGTATTCAATGGAACGGCACAGAAAGTTCTCATTATCAATTGCTGTACTTATATTCTTCTTTATAGGAGCTCCATTAGGAGCGATCATTAGAAAAGGTGGATTGGGAATGCCGGTCGTGGTTTCTATCCTTTTGTTTATCGCATATTATATTGTTTCAATGACCGGAGAAAAATCGGCTCGGGAGGATATTTGGGATATGTTTGTTGGTATGTGGTTTTCAACCCTCATATTTCTTCCTGTAGGGATTTGGCTAACATGGAAAGCAGCAACAGATGCTGCACTTATGAATGCTGAAACTTATCGTAAGCTGTTAGACCGACTTGGAATAGAAAAAGTTAGTAATTTTATTAAATCAAAATATAAAAAGACCTGAAGGCAAAAGGCCTGTTTTTTAAACCTACTTTTATGAAAATTCTACAGGTTACAAATAAAGTTTCATACCCTACAAACGATGGTGGTGCTATTGCCTGTATGAATCTTACCAGTGGCTTTGCATTACTTGGGCATGATGTTACTGTGCTTTCAATGAATACAGTAAAACATCATGTCGAAATATCCGAAATTCCGGAGTCGGTAAAAGACTGGGCAACTTTTCATCTTGTTGATGTACCTGCATCTGTGTCGGCTTTTGCTGCACTTATAAACCTTCTTTTTTCAGGAAAACCTTATAATGCTGTAAGATTTATTTCTCCTGCTTTTTCGAAGAAATTGATTGAATTATTAATACATAATCATTTCGATATTGTGCAGCTTGAGGGATTGTATGTTTGCCCTTATATTCCTGTAATACGTAAATATTCAAAAGCAAAAATAGTATACAGGGCTCATAACATTGAACATGAAATCTGGGAAAGAACTGCTGCTATTTCAAAAGGGATTCGTAAATTTTACCTGAAAGTATTGTCCCGAAGGATAAAAATGTTTGAAAAAGCTTTCATAAATGAGTATGATCTGCTTGTTCCAATTACCGAACGCGACAGGATTATTCTTGACAGGCTGGGAAATTTAAAACCAACTCATGTGTCACCAACAGGGATCGATACCAAGCAGCTTATACCTTATGCAAAACATCTTGAGTATCCATCAGTGTTTCATATTGGTTCACTTGAATGGGCACCAAACCAGGAAGGACTACTCTGGTTTGTGGAGAAATGCTGGCCAAAAATAAATGCCAAATTTCCTGACCTGAAATTTTATATTGCCGGACGACAAGCTCCCGAATGGCTGGTACGCCGATTTAATGCTCCAAACATAGAATATATGGGCGAGATAGATGATGCCTATGCTTTTATGAATTCAAAGGCAGTAATGGTTGTGCCATTATTCTCTGGTAGTGGTATGCGTATCAAAATTATTGAAGGTATGGCGCTTGGTAAACCTATAGTTACTACACCTATAGGAACTGAAGGTATTTCTACTCAATCAGAAAAAAACATAATTATAGCTGATAGCGAGCAGGAGTTTATCGATGGTGTTGAACGTCTTATTACCGATCAGGAGTTATTTCATGAAATTGGTGGAAATGCTATCCAATACATACAAGAAAAATTTGATAATTTAGCTTTGGCAAGTGCCCTTGTGGGATTTTACAAAAATAATATCAAATGATTCTTGAAATCGCGTTTTGGTTATTACTGTTTCTAATCATATATACCTTCTTCGGATATCCCTTATTACTCTGGATACTGGTCGGAATAAAAAATAGTATCTACGGTAAACCTAAAATTGTTGGATCAAATTACGAACCTGATGTTTGTCTATTTGTAACTGCATATAATGAAAAAGAATTTGTAGCACAAAAAGTAAATAACTCATTACAGCTCGACTATCCAAAAGAAAAAATCCAGTATTTGTGGATAACTGACGGTTCTGATGATGGTACTCCCGAATTGCTTAAGGAGCATATGCAGAACGAAGTTCATCATTTGAAGGAACGA
>DASRQG010000198.1:0-6234 GCA_035645995.1 Mariniphaga sp.
TAAACGTTGATTTGCCCCGACAACAATCTTAACAGGCTCATTTAGATTTACATCAACCGACTGATGCCAAACTTCCAGCGGGTCAAGATTAACTTTAAATGTTTGTTTTAATTCATCTCCGGCAAAAACATATATTTCATCATTAAAAGGTTCTAATGGTGAGAAATAAATAGAATGCCCTGCTCCATCTGAAATGATATTTAATGCTCCTGTATTATTAGCTTTTACAACACCACCGATGTTCATGACAGGGTACCAGTATTCTTTAAACTCATCCATAGCATAAGGTTCAAAACCAAAATGTTTGTAAGGAGTTTGAGTGCTCCGTGTGGAAGCCTGATTAAACAACCTGCCTGACTGAAGCTCCACGTACTGGCCATCTTCATCGGTGAGTAGATCTTCCCATATTCGTCCGGAACGGGCATGCGACCATAACCATATTTTTTTCCCTAATTTATCTCCATAATTAGAATAATGGCCGGCACCGAAATTAAGATCATCGTAATATGCAGCAAAGTAACCATCAGCTGCTCCAACTATATGGTATGATTTATCACCCCCGTATGCATTGTTACCATATACGGTCAGGTCTTTCCCATCTACACTAATGGGCCATGGATCTGCTTCTCCACCATGCCCTATTCTGTAAGTGCCCGGAAATGACATCCTCAAACCGCCTTCCGCCTGATATGCGGCATTACTCCATTGGTAATATGGCTGAAGCAGGGAAGTTGGATTACTGTACCATGTAGTGGTAGTAAAATAAGCATTATCGGGTTGTAAATTAACTTCAGTTTCCCATCTTGCCCGAGTGAGCAGATCAATACCACCTATAAAACAACTCACACTACCGTCATCATTTTCGCGAATACTATAATCGACAGGCGTTGAGGTGTGTGGTGAATGACCAATAATACCAAAATTGAATTCTATACCACCTGAAGTCCAGGGGCCTCTCATTCCAATATTCCTGAATTTCACAACTGAGTTGTAATATAAAAATTCGTTTCCGGTAGATTTTTCAATTGCCCCCCAAATTTTCCCTCCAATTTCCGGTAAAATATGAACTTTTACATACTGATTCTCCAACTCCACAACCTTCCATTCCTTCTCCACAGGTTCCTTTTCATACCCATCGAACCGAAAATATGGATAATAATTACGATCGGGTTTCGGAACCCTGTCGGGATCAGAAAATCCGTAGGTAGAAAAATTTAAATTGATCTCTCTGATTCGTGAATTTGAATTTGTACAAGCATTTAAAAGTAACACTGCGAATACAATAAATAAATACTTACTGCGCATAATTTTCATTTAGATTCGTAAACAATAATAGTTAGAAGGTTTACTGTAATATCATTTCAATTAATATAGCTCTGATAATCTCAAAATCATCACCATTTTGAGACCAGGGAACAGGTTCATCACGTTTAACTACGCTCATAGCTCGTGGCACAATTTCATTCACCAATTTAATGACCTACTCTTTTCCGGCCTTTTCTTCAGCCATTCCCATGAGGATTGCATCCTGCTGGCCTCTTCTGATATTCTTCAATCTTATGGAAGGCAGAAAGACATTTAGGCCACGATCCTCATCATATCTTTTTATTTGATTTTTTCATAACTGAAGAATTTTATAAAATCAACTTAAATATATATCCTTTTTTGATTTTCCCTATTTATAAATCCATAAAAAGGGTTGGAAGTTTATTTTGAGGCATATAATAAATACTCCACGATTTCAACCTGCTCTTTTGATCATGCAAAATAATCTCAACAGATTACAAACGAAATTTCTATATATTATACAGCAAGCAAAGGATTGAATGTTTATATGCTTCAGCATTCATATTAAGCATTAGTTTATTGATTGAAATTTCACTGCCTGGGGTAATATATTTTGTTTTGATGCATAAGCTGCTGTTCTTCCGGCTGCCTGTCCCATTGAAACAGCATTACCGGTTACTCTGTAGCTTGAATGAGCAATAAAGTCACCGCTGATACATCTGCCTGCCATCATTAATCCTCCGACATCTTTTGCAATTAAAGATCGTAATGGAATATCATAATCTTTGCTTTTTACACTTTGGTTATAAGCTCCTCGTGACTCTTCATCTTTTATACTCACAGAATGAACATCAACACCAAAAGTAACGCGACAAACGGCATCCTCGAAACGTGCACCCTTAATCAGATCCTCTTTAGTAACGGTATATAACCCATGTATTCTTCTTGCCTCCCTGATACCAATTTGTTCTGCTGTCGCAATCAGCTTAAGATTCTTCCATACACCACCGGTTGATTTCAGGGCATTTACAATATCATTTATTTCTTTGCGTGCCTGTAGGGTAGCCTTTGTTACTTCTCTTGAATTTAAAGGTGAAAAACCATATTGATGATTTACCATCAACTTGAATAAGTCATTTCGGATCGGGTGTATACTTGGAGACATATAAGAAGGCACCAGGCCTCCATTTTTGATAGCTTCGAACAATCGCTTTTTTGAAGCTGACCCTTTATCTCCTGCCCATCTTGAAAATTCACTAATCTCGTCAAAGGTTACTCCTGAAATCAAGGCCAACAGGCTAAATGGTTGAAGAGCGCTATCCCCTTCCCGGCCCATATCAAATCCACAACCGCTTAATGCAGCAAGATCACCATCTCCGGTAGTATCTATAAAGACATTTCCTTTCCACGCCTCTCTTCCTGATTTGGATTCTGTTACGACGTGTGATAATCGCTGATAATTATCTTTAACAGCGGCAACAACTCTGGAATGAAAAATTATTTCCACTCCTGCTTCAAGACATAAATCTTCCAGTAACAACTTCATAATTTCAGGGTCGAATGAAAGGACACGTCCTGTATCTATATCAGTACTTACAGCATACCTTGAGGTAAGATGATCCTCAAGCTCTCTCATAAATCCAGATTTATTTGCCTGATCCAATATCCAGGTCAGTAATCCTGATGTCCACACCCCTCCCAGGCATCCATGAGCTTCTACCAGTAATGTTTTAGCTCCGTTCCTTCCTGCTTCAATTGCAGCACTGACACCTGCAGGCCCTGCTCCGCTAACAATCACATCATATTCTCCCAATACGGGGATTTTACGTTCAGGCTCTAAAATTTCACCTGGCTTTGCAGTAGAATTATCCAATCCACCTAATCCAACAAATGGGGTCAATGCAGTTAACTGTATAAAAGTTTTTCTATTCATCATAGGTTGTTAATTTCATAAGTATGAGATGTTAATCAACAAAACATCAAGTTCACTCGGAAACAATCCTACGAATATAGAAATAATAAAACAGCTAACATAAATGAAAAAGGAGGAAATAAAAGAAGTTTACCTACTTCTTCATTTTCCTCCTCTTATCTCACCGGACATGTGGTTCCAGCAGTTAATTTTCTATCACCCAACCTTTTTATTTAAATCCAAAAGAGTAATATTGCCTGCTTTACTCATCTCCTAAACGGGTGCATTGGTAACAAAATCACCTTTTTCACACATTCCATCCCATTTCCCTAATGTGCATTTGTCAACAGAAGGATAAGGTGCCTGCCTAATTGCCTTCGTAGTAAAACTAGTTCCTATTATAATACCAATTAAAAATGGTATATAAAGTTACACCTCCAATCACACATAACCTGGGGAAGGAATATCAAATTCACTGCGTCTGGGATCAAACAAGAGTCTGTTTGCCTCGACAGAATGATCACCAATAAATTGTTCTGATTCACCATCAAATTCAAGCCATGGGCCTACGATATATTTAGCCTGATCGACCGGCACACCCATTCCATCACGGGCAATGTCATGTATCTTCATAAATTCCTCGAAAGCCAAAGCATCATCTCCAAACCTGCCAGCTCTTGCATTGAAAGGTACTTCTTTTCCGAGACGCCAGGAAATATTCATAAGATGCCCCATTGTGCAACTATAATGGGCATCACGCATAGTTCCATTTGCCATAGAGGGATCACCTGCCCGACAAGCTGTAACAAAGCTTCCATAGTTTCCACCGGGCGTAATTGGTACATCCTTTACAGTAACATTTCGAGGTTGGCTTCCATTATGAGGGTAATAAGTTCCATCTTCATGTAATCTGCCACCATCTTCAAAGTAGAACCTGTTGGTCACCTCCCTTTGATATCCTTCATAATTAACGTTACGAACATTAAAAAATACTCGTTGACCATTTTTGAATTCGGCAATAGCAAACATGGTATTAGGTGTTTCTCCCTGATCATCCCATGAGAACCTGCCGCCCAATGCCATCACACGAACAGGGTGTGTGTTTTCAACTTCAGGATCCAATGCCCAGTATGCAACATCCAGCTGATGAGTACCCTGATTGTTTAATTCGCCATTACCAACTTGCCAAAACCAATGCCAATTATAATGTACCAGATTTTCATGATAGCGATCAACAACAGAAGGACCTCTCCATAAGTTCCAATCGAGATGTGGGGGTGGATTTGTATAAGGCTTAAATCCAATACCAGCACGTTCTTTACATGCAAAACCATGAGATACCAACATCTTACCATATTTGCCGGAGCGTATATCCGCAATTACATTTGCCCATTTTTGATCACTACGTCGTTGAGTACCATGTTGTACAACAATCCCATACTTTTCTGCTGCTGCCAGTGCTACCCGCCCTTCATATACATCATGGCTGGCTGGTTTTTCAACATAAATATGCTTACCGGCCTGTGCTGCCCAAATTACCATTAAGGAATGCCAGTTATTAGGCGTTGCAACACTAATAGCATCAATATTTTTATCATCAAGCACATGCCGAACATCAATCAATCCTTTTACTCCGGAACTTGCAGATATATTCTTTTTTACCTCGGCAACACGATTTTCAAGTACCTGGCTGTCGGGATCGACTAAATATGCAATCTCTAAATTTTTAAGATTACCTAAACCGTTTATATGATTTTTTCCCCGGCCATTAACACCGCAAATTGCGACCCTGAATCGGTCGTTAGCTCCTATTATTGATGCATAAGACTTTGCACTGAACCCCATCCCCCCGATGGTTATTCCTGTAGCCCCAATAGCTGTTTTTTTAATAAAAGAACGCCTTGAATTATTCATATTTGTTATTTAGTTTTGATAATAGATTTATTATAGTTGTAAAGCATCGGGGACTAAATTCCTAATGGTATCATTGACTTACTTATTTTATTATTTCAAATTTTAATTAAAAATAGTGTATTTCTGATATTTTTAACCAACAAGGATATAATAATTTTTGATCTTGCAACCTAATTTCAAAAATCTTCTTCACTCAATTATTTCAAATTCAAGTAGCTCATAATTGCTTCATCGCCTTTGAGTGCATTACCAGGCATTGGACTGTCAGTGGTGTAAACTTTAAGTTCATCCTGTGGCAAGATTGTAACAAAATCTTCATTAACTGTTGGTGTCCATGAAACTCTGTTCGTATTCAGATTAAGATGGCGTATAAAAAAATTATACATTGCGGCTCGTTTTGAGTAGCCATAATCATGTTTCTCAGCAGGAAAATGCACATGATCAACTTTATGTTTTGCATCATATAATTCATATACCTTTTGAATATATGGATACTCAATACGGGGAGTATTCCGCGTCCAGTCATTTCCATTAGAGATTAATAACATTGGACGGGGAGCACACAATGCTGCAATTTCGACATTGTTTGTTTGATGATTTTCATTTTTATGAATGGGCATACCACTTTCACATACACATCCGCCAAAAAAGTGTGCTGATACCTGAACACAAGGAACCGATACTTTTATCCGGTCGTCAATGGCAGTTAAAAGAAAAGTTTGGGTAGCTCCGCCTGAGCCTCCTGTAATTCCGGTACGTTCAGTATCTACATCAGGCCGTGAAAGTAAATAATCCAATACTCTTTTGCTGTTCCAGGTTTGTAAAAGCATTGAAACAGGCATCCCATGTGAATCTACCTGATGAGAATCTCCATGCCCTACCATATCATAAGCAAACACCACTGCTCCTAAACGTGCAAGAACTGCACACCTGTATTGAACATCTTCTTTTAACCGTTTATCTTTTAAATGACCATGCGGAGAAAGAATAGCAGCACTTTTACCTTTAGCATCAACCGGCCTGTATATATTTCCTGTTATATAAAATCCCGGAAAGCTTTCTAAACGAATATTTTCAACTATATAGCCATCAAATTCCCTGGTATTAGTAATCTTTTCATT
>DASRQG010000199.1:0-3008 GCA_035645995.1 Mariniphaga sp.
GGATTTTTTTCATTCAATTCTTTGAGGTAATGGAGTGCGTCGTGTGCATTTTCTCTAACACAAAAGTGAGAAGAGAAGTCAGACCAATTTATGACCATAGTCGCTAACTCGTTGGTAAATGTATCATCATCTACCATCATCACATTATATTTTTTCATGCTAATTTTCTAATTGATTTAAATGGTTGTTTTCAGCATAAAACATATTGTTCTTCATGACAAAGATCATTATTTTTTTTAAGATTCCAATAATTATAGAATGTTTTGTATCAAATATTTCCGTCAAAATGGAATTTTATTTTGCCCCCCTTTCAAAATTCAGTAAATCTCACATTTTAGTTTTATTAGTTCTACTTTTTAAATGAAAATTAACAGCTTAACATTTAATTTAAATAGATTCTTAGTCCAGGTTTATCTCTTTAAATTATATAGAAGATGGACTGGTGATCTTGTGTGGAAAATCGACCACTTTCTAACGGGAAGTTATTCCACATTACTATGCAGGAGGTCAATTCTATCCGATAGTTTACCGGAAAGCTGAATATTTGCTGTGCTATGATATTCAATTGAGTGGCACCCGAAAAATGGTTGATTATAATTGTCAGGAATGTAAAATAACTCTATATCATTAGGATTGGCAAAATAATTGGGTATTAGGGGATGTCCGGAATCGGAAAAGTATAACATGGGTACCATGGGTTTTTAAAAATTTAATAATCACAGATGATAGTAAATCCAGGTATTAATTCATGAATATATAGAAGAGGGAGCAAACTTCCTTGTTTGAACCCGGTTTCCGTGAGTTAGAATAACAATAGTGCAGATTATATTGAAGTATCATGTTTTTAACTTATTATTTCCGGGTACAACATTTATACAATATCAAATATTTATGGAAAACAAGGGACAGGAGCGCGTAATTATTGAAAATATAAAACCACAAGTTGATTGCGGAAGGTATCCGGTTAAGCGAGTCATTAATGATATAGTTAAAGTGGAAGCCGATATTTTTTGTGATGGCCATGATGCTTTGAATGCTGAAGTTCAATATCGTCATAACGACGAAAAAGAATGGCAGACCGTGGAGATGGAATATATAATTAACGACCGATGGGCCGTTGGGTTTCAGGTTTCTTCATTAGGAATTTATACATTCAGGATCAATGCATGGGTTGATCATTTTAGATCGTGGCATCGGGATATACTAAAGAAAATAGAAGCTGAAGTAGATTACAATGTGGATTTACTGATAGGAGCGGATCTGGTTGAGGAGGTGTTAAGTTCGGATAATCAGCTATCGGAGAAAGATCATAAAATTCTTTTAAAGGCAATTGAGGAATTCAGAGCTGAGGGGGAAACACAGGAAGACCGTACAGGTTTGATCCTGAACAAAAGACTATATAAGGTTATGGTTAAATATCCTGTCAAAAAACATGTTACATCTACAGAGCAGGAATACAGGGTAAAAGTAGAACGACAAAAAGCAAATTTCAGTAGCTGGTATGAAGTATTTCCAAGATCACTGGGAGAAAGTGCAGATAAACATGGTACGTTTCGGGATTGTATTAGCTTTTTACCTTACATCGCAGATATGGGATTTGATGTACTTTATTTACCTCCAATACATCCCATCGGTGAAACAAATCGGAAAGGAAAGAACAACAGTATCAGTGCAGAACCGGGAGAACCAGGTTCACCCTGGGCTATTGGCGGGAAGGAGGGAGGACATAAAGCTATTCATCCTCAGTTAGGATCGATGGAAGACTTTCAGCTCCTGGTAAGAGAAGCGGCTGAACTCAATATTGAAATTGCACTGGATGTTGCTTTTCAGTGTTCTCCGGATCATCCCTATGTTACTGAACATCCTGAGTGGTTTAAAAAACGACCGGACGGATCACTTCAATATGCAGAAAATCCACCTAAAAAATATCAGGATATTTATCCGATATATTTCGAAACTGACGATTGGCAAAACCTTTGGGAGGAGCTAAAAAGTGTATTCCTGTTCTGGATCAACAGGGGAGTGAAAATATTCAGAGTTGATAATCCGCATACTAAATCCCTGAATTTTTGGGAATGGGTTATTGAAGAAATACATCAGGAACATCCTGAGGTAATATTTTTATCAGAAGCTTTTACCAGGCCGAAAGTAATGAATAGCCTGGCGAAAAAAGGCTTTACTCAGTCTTATACTTATTTTACCTGGAGAAATACGAAATACGAGCTTACCACCTATTGTAATGAACTGGTTAAAACCGATACAAGTGAGTTTTTCAGGCCAAATTTCTGGCCCAACACCCCTGATATACTTCCTGAATTTTTGCAGGTCACAAACAGGGCAGGTTACATTCAGCGGTTGGTATTGGCAGCTACATTAAGTTCGAATTATGGCATCTACGGGCCTGCTTTTGAGTTGATGGATAGTACTCCATTGGGGCCGGGCAAGGAGGAGTATCTTAATTCAGAGAAATTTGAATTAAAAAACTGGAACCTTGAAGATCCTAAAAGTTTACGGAAAATCATTTCAACGATTAATCGTATCAGGCGTGAAAACAAAGCTTTACAAAACACACATTCGCTCAGGTTTCATGATATTGACAATGAAGCACTCATTGCATATAGCAAAACAACCGACGATTTAAGTAATATCATAATAGTAGTAGTCAACCTCGATCCATATCATACCCATTCAGGATGGCTTAATTTACCGCTTCACAAGTTTGATATGGATCCACACACACCCTATCAGGTTCACGATTTAATAGGAGGTGCCTATTTCTTGTGGAGTGGCGAAAATAACTATGTGGAACTTAGCCCGGGGGTTATGCCGGTACACCTGTTTAAGCTAAGAAGAAAAATCCGGACCGAACAAGATTTTGATTATTTCATGTAAAACAATTGAATAAATGGATAAAAATGATTCACGACTGTGGTATAAAGATGCAATAATATATCAGGCTCATGTACGATCGTTTAAAGACAGCAATGGAGATGGGATAGGTGATTTCA
>DASRQG010000200.1:0-4985 GCA_035645995.1 Mariniphaga sp.
GTGGGCAGCATCCAAAAAGCCTTAATAATTAGTTCGATGGCAATTGGATGCATGGCATCGCCCCTAGTTGGCATGTTTGCCGACAGATTTTGGCCGGCACAAAAGGTACTTGCAATGCTAAACATGCTGCATGCATTTATGCTCCTATGGGCAGGCCTGACAAGTAACCCTGATATTTTATTTGTAAGTCTGTTGATAGGAATGCTGGCATATATGCCATCCTGGAGTTTAACCAGTGCAATCGCAATGGCTCATCTACCTTCCGAAGAATTTCCCAAAGTAAGGGTCTTTGGCTCTATAGGATGGGTTGCTTCCGGAATTTTCAGTATCATTTTCATCCGCTTTCTTAATATAGACTTTGATGGTACCAATATTCCTTTTTTATGTGGTGCAGGAATAAGTATGGCTACAGCCTTTTATAATTTTTCACTGCCACATACTCCCCCACTCGCCAAGGGACAAAAAGTTACCCTAATAGATGCATTTGGATTGGGAACTATTCAACTAATGAAAGATCGAACTTTTTCAATCTTCATAATTCTGTCATTTTTATCAATGATCCCGTTCGCAATGTATTATTCTTTTTTCTCCCAATTCTTATTGAACATTAACACTAAATACATCTCTGTCACCATGAATTGGGGAGTACTGGCTGAAATGGGATTCTTGCTTTTAGTTCCAATCGCCATTAGGAAATATGGCATAAGAAAAACAATGATATTAGGACTAATTGCTTTGACAATTAGATATTTGGCATTTTACGCAGGTGGTGTAGCATCACAACCATGGGTTTATTATATAGGAATTTTAATTCATGGATTAATTTTTGGTTTCTTTTATGTTGGAGGTCAAATTTATATAGATCAAAAAGCACCGGGACGTTTAAAATCTCAGGCTCAGGGATTCATTTTTCTGATAACCTTTGGAATAGGATTATTGGTTGGTAATTTTATTTGTGCCCGATTAATAGAAACCTTCCGCATAGCGGACGGTTATAATTGGAACGCCATCTGGGGTATTACTACCATAGCTTCTTTAATTCTTTTAGCAGGTTTTTGGATTCTATTTAAAGACCAGGCTGTTTTAGCTGAGAATAAAACAGCCCGCCCCTTAGTCACAGAAGAACCATCCACGGCAGAAAGTAAATCTTTAACCTTATAATAACTTCTGAATACAAGCAAAAAAACAAAAAGAATGACTAATATTGCAAAACTGCGTCTCACAACGTATTATTAAAGAAATAGAAAAAACATTAATTGAATTTTCATGTTACTGATTCATGAAGTTTTGGTCTATTAGGTTAAAATTTAACAGAAAAAATTCAATTTTGCTTTCAATTCATTTTTATTTTTAAATATAGTTTATACATTTGCCTGAAATAAATATATTTTGTTGATGAAAAACATTTCTACATATATTATTCTAGTCCTTCTTGTGGTCATTTCCGACAACGCCGGGAAAGGGTAATATTATATGTAGGTAAAAGAATACGTACAGGCCTTTCCCGATAACGGGGAAGGCTTTTTTAATAAAAAATCAATAAAAAAAGAGTAAAAAGTATGCAGATTCCATTACGCAGCAACACAACGACACAAGGTCGCAGGATGGCAGGTGCCAGGAGCCTGTGGAGAGCCAATGGCATGAAAGAAGAACATTTTGGCCGCCCGGTTATTGCTATTGTAAATTCATTCACTCAGTTCGTTCCCGGACATGCACATTTGCACCAAATAGGTCAATATTTAAAGACCCTTATTGAAAAAGAAGGATATTTTGCAGCTGAATTTAATACTATAGCCATTGATGACGGTATTGCTATGGGCCATGACGGAATGCTCTATTCACTTCCTTCGCGTGATGTAATTGCCGACAGTGTAGAATATATGTGTAACGGTCATAAAGTTGATGCAATGATATGCATATCCAATTGTGATAAAATTACACCCGGCATGTTGATGGCCTCCATGCGGTTAAATATACCTGCAGTATTTGTTTCAGGCGGCCCGATGGAGGCCGGTGAAATAGGCAATAAGCATTACGACCTGGTTGACGCGATGGTTATGGCAGCTGATCAATCTGTATCGGATAATGAACTTGCTATGATAGAGCAGAGTGCCTGCCCCACTTGCGGTTCCTGTTCGGGAATGTTTACTGCTAATTCAATGAACTGTCTTGCAGAGGCTATAGGTCTTGCACTGCCGGGTAATGGAACTATTGTTGCCACACATATAAACCGGAAACGTTTATTTGAAGAAGCAGTTGAAAAAATAATAGCAGCTACTAAAAAGTATTATTTCGAAGGTGATGAATCTGTATTGCCACGTAGTATTTGTTCACGTGAAGCTTTTCTGAATGCAATGAAATTAGACATCGCTATGGGAGGATCAACCAATACGGTATTACATCTTTTGGCGATAGCACATGAGGCGGGTGTTGATTTTACCATGGAAGATATTGACAGGCTTTCACGCATCACTCCAAATCTTTGTAAAGTAGCACCTAGCTCACATTATCATGTACAGGATGTAAACCGTGCAGGCGGAATATTATCAATTATGGCTGAGCTTGACCGTGCAGGTTTGATAGAAACTTCATTGAGCAGGATAGACGGGCGGACATTGAAAGAAGCCATAGATGCTTACGATATTATGAATCCTTCGTTATCAGCAGATGCTATGAAAAGGTATTTATCTTCTCCCGGTGATGGAACCCGTAATCTGGTCTTAGCATCTCAGGAAAATTATTACGATGAACTGGATACCGACCGTAAAAACGGTTGCATAAGAAGTGCTGATCATGCCTATAATAAAGATGGAGGTTTAGCAGTTCTCTATGGAAACATAGCAGAGAACGGTTGTATTGTAAAAACAGCAGGAGTTAATCCTTCAGAATTTAAGTTTACTGGCACTGCTAAAGTATTTAACTCACAAGAAGAGGCGGTAAACGGAATTCTTGGAAATAAAGTACAAAAAGGCGACGTGGTTGTAATCCGTTATGAAGGCCCTAAGGGCGGGCCGGGGATGCAGGAGATGCTCTACCCCACTTCCTATCTGAAATCTATGCAGCTTGACAGGCATTGTGCCCTGATAACCGACGGACGATTCTCGGGAGGAACTTCGGGATTGTCGATTGGCCATGTATCTCCTGAAGCTGCTGCAGGAGGGGCTATAGCATTGATACAGGAAAATGACACTATAGAAATAGATATAACAGCTCGTTCGATTAACCTCCTTGTATCTGATTCAGAACTTACAAGCAGACGAATGACGGAAGAGCAAAAAGGAAAAGCTGCTTATACACCTGCAGGCAGGAACAGACAAGTATCGAAGGCATTAAAAGCCTATGCCAACCTTGTTTCATCTGCCGATTTGGGAGCAGTTCGTTTAATAGATTGAATGAAATAATATTTTGAACAATTAAATGACAGAGGTATGACAAAGAAGAAAATCACCGGCTCACATGCATTAATATTGTCACTGCTGGAAGAGGGTGTAGACACTATATTCGGATACCCTGGCGGGGCTATAATGCCAATTTATGATGCTCTATACGACCATGACAAGAATGTCAAACATATTCTTACCCGACATGAGCAGGGGGCAGTTCATGCTGCAGAAGGCTATGCTAAGGTAACAGGAAAGGCAGGAGTATGCTTCGCTACTTCCGGCCCGGGTGCCACCAATCTGATAACAGGGATTGCTGATGCAATGATTGACTCAACACCATTGGTGTGTATTACAGGACAGGTTGCCTCACCTCTGCTTGGGACAGATGCATTTCAGGAATCAGATGTATTGGGTATCTCAATGCCAGTTACCAAGTGGAGTTACCAGATTACGTCGGCAGAAGAGATTCCTGGTGCCATTGCCCAGGCATTTTATATTGCACAATCGGGACGCCCCGGACCAGTGCTTATAGACATTACTAAAGATGCGCAGTTTGCTGAAATAGAATTTGAATATAAAAAATGTCGTAAAATAAGAAGCTACGTACCTGAGCCTCCAATCGATCCTTTCAAAGTGAAGGAGGCAGCAGATATAATTGATGCCGCAAAACGTCCTTTGATATTATTCGGACAAGGAGTGATCATCAGCCACGCGGAAGAAGACCTGAAAGCTTTTGTAGAGAAAACAGGGATACCAGCTGCATGGACATTGCTGGGATTATCAGCACTGCCTTCAGACCATCCTCTAAATGTTGGAATGCTAGGCATGCATGGCAACTATGGCCCGAATTTATTAACCAACAAGGCTGATGTTATTATTGCAGTAGGAATGCGTTTCGACGACCGCGTTACAGGAAAGGTAGGAAGTTATGCCACCAACGCAAAAGTTATTCATCTCGAAATTGATCCATCAGAAATTAACAAGATTGTCACTGCTGATGTACCTGTTTTAGGGAATGTAAATAAAACCCTGAAATTACTTACCGACAATGTAAAAGAAAACCGGCATGATGAATGGGTACAAGAGTTCAAAGATTGTCTTCAGATTGAATATGACAAGATAATCAAAAAAGACTTGTTCCCTGAAAAACCAGGTTTAACAATGGGTGAGGTAATTCGTATTGCAGGAGATAAAACCAATCATGAAGCGATACTTGTAACCGATGTAGGGCAACATCAAATGGTAGCTTCTAGATATTTCAAGTTCAGGGTTCCACGCAGTAATGTGACTTCGGGCGGACTAGGAACTATGGGTTTCGGATTACCTGCCAGTATGGGTGCACAACTTGGAGCCCCTGACAGAACAGTAATAGCTGTAATAGGGGATGGAGGTTTTCAAATGACAATACAGGAACTTGGAACGATTGTACAAAATAAACTGCCTGTTAAAATTATCATTTTAAACAACAACTTCCTTAGTATGGTAAGGCAGTGGCAACAACTGTTCTTTGAAAAAAGATATTCATTTACTGAACTTCAGAATCCTGATTTTATTACTATTGGTAAAGGATTTGGCATTGCAGGACATAAGGTCGAATCACGT
>DASRQG010000201.1:0-2140 GCA_035645995.1 Mariniphaga sp.
AGAAGCTTATCCTTTTTACTTTCACGTTTAATATTCATCATTCCCGGCAGAACAATAGCCAGTGTGCGGGCATGATCTATCCCATGGAAAACTGTAAGCTCATGTCCGATCATATGAGTAGCCCAGTCTTGTGGCACGCCAACAGCTATCAATCCATTAAGGGCCATAGTGGCACTCCACATAAAATTGGCGGCTGCATCATAATCGTTTCGGCTGGTAAGCACTTTTGGCCCTTCTTCTATAAGTGTGAGAAGAATACTTTCTGCAAAACGATCCTGTAACGGAGAATTTACCGGGAAGGTTAGATATTGCTCAATCACATGGACAAAAGCATCTGCAATACCATTTGCAACCTGACGGTCAGGTAGTGAATACACACATTCGGGGTCCAGAATTGAAAATTGAGGCAGTACTTTAGGTGAAGCAAATGCCATTTTTTCCTGTGTTGAAATACGTGAAATTACAGCGGTTGAATTCATTTCCGATCCGGTTGCAGGTAGCGTCAGTATAGCACCTATAGGAATTGCTGCTTTGACTTCCAATTCATAACGATACCTCATAAAATCCCACGGATCATCACCTTCATAGAGTGCACCGGCTGCTATAAATTTTGTAGCATCAAGCACTGAGCCTCCTCCAACGGATAGCAGAAAGTCTATCTTTTCATTTCTTGCCATCTCAATCGCCTTCATGCAGGTTTCATAATGAGGATTCGGTTCAATGCCTCCGAACTCAAACACTTCAAAGTTCTTCAAAGAATTCATCACCTGATCATAGACACCATTCTTTTTAATGCTGCCTCCTCCATAAAGCATTAATACCTTTGCGTTTGAAGGTATCTCAGAAGCTACTTTAGGAATGCTCCCTTTGCCAAAAATAATCTTAACAGGGTTCTTGTATTCAAAATTATACATCTCAGTTTTATTTTTTTATGAATGTCAATATTAACTATATTACAAAATTCTGTTTTATTTGTTTGAAATGAGCATGTAGCAGAAGGCACAAATTGGACTAATAACTTAAAAGGTGCCTTCATTTTAGCCATTTTAAACAATTATATTCGTATTAAAATATAAAAGTAGAAAAAATGCCTGGAAAATTCAGAATTTCGGAATCACAGCAAAATTATCAGACATTAATTAAGGAGATGGAAGATGCACAACTAAAGGAAGTACTCAGGCGAAGAAAATTATATCAGAAAGATGCTGCCAGAATAGCTGTAGAGGAGGCTCTAAGACGAGAACTAATTTATTCGGAAGAGGATTTATATGCCCCTGAGTATAATTATGAACCATCACGGATGGGATTATTTCCGACGATTGAATCTCCTAAAAACAGGAACAAAATTAGAAAGAGTATTGCCAGGAGTTTAATATTAGCCGGTATATTGCCTGCAATATGGGGGGTGGTAAGGTTAAAATCCGGTTTTGAAACAGAGAGTTTAATGATATTAATTTTTGGAATTGTATGGATGGGTACATCTGCAATCCTTTTTATGAAATATAATAAGTTCGCTGTTGGTATATTGTTTGGATTGTTAACAGGTTCTGCCGCTTATGTTGTTTATTATTTGAGCAGGGTACAGCAAGTTGTATTTATGGATTTGTTGATTTCAGTAGTTATGTATCTCCTAATACTTTACGGCTTGATGTTTGTTCTTAAGATTCATAAAAAATCAGAATAAGTTTAACCATTGATTTCGATGGTTTACCGATAAACCCTGAAATATTATTATAGAACATGCTACATTTGTAGTATTATGCAATAACATCCTTAATTAAATTAAAATGAATATACGCTTAACAACATTGTTTATCGTTCTGGGAGTTTTATTTATGAATGGTTTTGTTGCTGTTGCCGCAGCACAAAATGATGATTCCAACTCCCGGGTATATGAGACCGACACATTTGACCGGCTTTTCCTGGAAGGAGCATTTAATGTAGAGCTGATTCAGGGTAAGCGTCCTTCTGTTAAAATGCAGGTATCGGACCCAAAAGCGTTTGATTATCTTAAGCTAACAAATGAGAATGGAATGCTGCATGTTCATGTAGATCGTAAACCTTTCGACCTCAGGAAAATTACTTTATACATTACCTTCGACGAACTGAACTGGATGAGAATCTTTGGAAGTATTAGATT
>DASRQG010000202.1:0-14109 GCA_035645995.1 Mariniphaga sp.
TTAAAAAGCTAACCTCTTTTAGCAGGTCAAACCCTCCAAAGCTGATTTGTATCTTATTTAAAGAAATCATTGTGTCTAAAAAGTTGCAAAGGTAATTATTAATGGTGAATTCTGTTGGATATGTTTTGGGACAAAAAAAAAACCCATAAGGGTAAAAAAAGAAAGGGGAAAGCTATGGACGCTTTTTGAAGATGATTGATGATTTACAAACCCCTAAACACAAAACCAATCATAAATACAGAAGATGCTTTCCCCATTTCAAGTTCTATTCTGAAAATAAAACCAACCATTAAATCATAACAAATATAGGTCAAAAACATATTACGATGAAAGTGTTTAAGAAACAAAAATTCATTAATTAGCAGAATATTATTCCTTTTTCCCAACCTGGGAAAATTTGTATATAAATGGGAATTGCAAAAATAAATAAAAATGTATCTCAATCCCTTGTAAACATTATATTTGCAGAAAAAAAAGTGGCTAGAAACAAGAAAAAACCTTTTTACGAAAAAGTACGAATAGAAAGTATCGGGGCAGAGGGAAAAGCGTTGGCTCGAATAAACGACATAGTTGTTTTTACACAACTGGTTATACCTGGCGATATTGTTGATCTACAAGTTATAAGAAAAAGAAAGAAATACCAGGAGGCAATCGTAACTAAAATCCATTCATACTCAAAAGATCGGGTGGAGCCTTTTTGCCAGCATTTTGGTACTTGTGGTGGTTGCAAATGGCAATTTCTTCCTTATAGCAAACAACTTGAATTCAAACAACAACAGGTAATTGACCAATTAAAACGGATAGGAAAAATTGAAATGCTACCTGTTTCACCTATTATTGGATCAACTGCCAACACCTTCTACAGAAACAAGCTGGAATTTACTTTTTCAAATAAAAGATGGTTATCAAACGAGGAAATTTCCTCAAAGGCTGAAATAACTAATTTTAATGCTCTTGGATTCCATATCCCCGGAATGTTCGATAAAGTATTGGAAATTGAAAAGTGTTGGCTCCAACCTTCTCCATCGAATGAGATCCGAAATTTCATATCTGTTTTTGCACAACAGAACAACCTTGAATTTTTTGACATAAAGCAGAAAAGTGGGTTGTTGCGTACTTTAATCATTCGTACTGCATCAACAGGCGAAACTATGGTAATTGTTTCATTTTACAAAAATGATAAAGTTTCCATGGAACTTCTGTTAGAAGGAATCAAAAAAAATTTCCCTAACATCACCTCACTTATGTATGTAATAAATGAAAAAGCAAATGATACAATTACTGACCAAAAAATAGAATTATATTATGGTCGGGATCACATTTTTGAAGAGATGGAAGGATTGAAGTTCAAAATAGGTCCTAAAAGTTTTTATCAGACTAATTCAGCTCAGGCATATGAACTTTATAAGATAACCAGAGAATTTGCAGGCTTGAATGGTAACGAAATAGTATATGACCTCTATACAGGTACAGGTACTATTGCGAATTTTATTGCAGGGAGAGTAAAAAAAGTAGTTGGAATAGAATATATTCCTGAAGCCATTGAAGATGCAAAAGTAAATGCCGGCATCAATAGCATTGAAAATGCTTCATTCTTTGCCGGCGACATTAAGTCTGTTCTGAATACTGAATTTATAAACATCCATGGAAAGCCTGAAGTAGTAATTACCGATCCTCCAAGAGCAGGCATGCATGAAGATGTCATAAATACACTGCTGGACCTGAATGCAGAAAAAATTGTTTATGTAAGTTGTAACCCTGCTACACAGGCTCGGGACATATCTATGCTTGGATCAAAATACATAGTCACTAAAATTCAACCTGTTGATATGTTTCCTCACACCCACCACGTTGAAAATGTTGTCCTGTTGGAGAAACTTCACTAACCTATAAATTCAGATGAATGTTATGATATACATTTATCTAAAAACGCATCCATTTTAAGAAGGTTAATTCAAAAATTTACATCATAGATATAACTTCATATCCCTTTAATCACTCATCAATTGATTAAAGGGTTTTTTCTGCTTAATAACTTTTAAATCTCCATGATATATGAATGGAAAACAAAACCATATAGTAAAGGAAAAAGTCTTGAACAGGAAAAGATATCAATTTATATAGACCTGCAATTCATTAGTAATGACAAAGAAGTATAATCTAAAATTATTATACTATGACTGAAGAATAAAATCGTATTTATAGATATAGAGTTATATAGTTAATCACAAAAAAAACGACAGCTTATTTAATTTAAAGCTATCGTTTTTTTGTGATAAAATTATTTAAAAAATTATCCCAAATATGTTTTCAATAATTTGCTTCTCGAAGTGTGTCTCAATCGACGTATGGCTTTTTCTTTTATCTGCCTTACTCTTTCACGTGTTAAACCAAATCTTTCACCTATTTCTTCAAGTGTCATTTCCTGACAACCAATTCCAAAAAACAAGCGTATTATGTCAGCTTCTCTTTCTGTAAGCGTAGCAAGTGCACGATAGATTTCTTTAGCAAGTGATTCCTGAATGAGTGATCGATCAGCATTAGGAGAGTCATTATTAACCAATACATCGAGCAGACTATTATCTTCACCATCGACAAAAGGTGCATCAACTGATACATGACGGCCGGATACCCTGAGCGTATCAGCTACTTTATCAGCAGGCAGCTCTAGTGAATCAGCCAGCTCTTCAGGAGAAGGTTTCCTTTCGTTCTCTTGCTCGAACTTTGAATAAGCTTTATTTATTTTATTCAATGATCCTACCTGGTTTAACGGCAGACGAACAATTCTGGATTGCTCTGCCAGAGCTTGTAGAATCGATTGCCTAATCCACCAAACAGCATAGGATATAAATTTGAACCCTCTTGTCTCATCGAACTTTTCTGCAGCTTTAATAAGCCCCAGATTTCCTTCATTGATTAAATCGGGAAGACTCAAACCCTGATTTTGGTACTGTTTGGCAACTGATACAACAAAACGCAGATTAGCTCTGGTGAGTTTTTCCAAAGCTGTCTGATCGCCTTTCTTTATTCGTTGCGCTAATTCTACTTCTTCTTCAACAGTAATCAGTTCTTCTTTTCCGATTTCCTGAAGATATTTATCGAGTGAAGCACTTTCCCGATTTGTTATCGATTTCGTAATTTTTAGCTGTCTCATATACTCTCCTTAAAAAAACGTGCAAATATACATTATTAATTATGCTCAGGAAGGATTCCTCTTCATTCAGAATTGATTCTTAATCATTTGTTTCAAAATGGAAATATTACCCTTCCACTCCAAAAACAAAATAAGCCAATTCACCGTTGGGATAAACTCCCTCAACCAAAACTCCTCCTTTAGCATTTCCTATCTCTCGTCTTAAATCATTTACGTCAAAAATGGGTTTTTTGTTCACATGTGTAATAATAAACCCTCTACTCAACCCTGCATCCTTGAGTTTTCCGGATTCAATTTTAGTTATTTGAATACCACTATTAATATTTAACTTTTCTTTTTCGGCATTGCTTAGAACAGTAAAACTGGCTCCCATAACTACAGCATTGTCGCGAAGAATTTGTGTATCCCCGTGTCTATTACGCAAGGTAACATTAAAAAGTTTCCTATCACCCTTTCTTTTAACAATGATTTCAACATTATCACCAGGTCGGAACCTACTTACTTTCTCCTGCAATTGTGAAGATGAATTAACAGGTTCACCTGCCACGCTGATTATTACATCACCCTCTCTTATTCCGGCTTCTTTTGCGGCTCCATTTTCTGTAACATTAGCAACATATACGCCCTCCATGCTATTAAGGTTATACTCCTCTGCCACTCCAGCATTAATATCAACGATATTTACTCCAAGCAAAGCACGCTGTACCATTCCAAACTCCTTGAGGTCTTCAACTACCTTTCCAACAATCGAAACAGGAACAGCAAAAGAATATCCCGAAAAAGAACCTGTTCGTGATGCAATTGCTGTATTAATACCTACCAGGTTGCCCTGCTGATTAACTAATGCTCCTCCACTATTTCCCGGATTTACAGCAGCATCTGTTTGGATAAACGACTCAATGGAATATTCATCTTCATTTATACGCAAATTTCGTGCCCGCGCACTCACAATTCCGGCTGTTACAGTTGAATTTAGATTAAAAGGGTTTCCGACTGCCAGAACCCATTCCCCTAATTTCAGTTCGTCGGAGTTACCATAAGTAAGGTAAGGTAAATTTTTTGCTTCAACTTTTAGCAGAGCCAAATCAGTGGAAGGATCAGCTCCTACCAGTGTGGCATCATACTCTTGCTTATTATTAAGAATTACTTTTATCTTTTGTGCATTCTCTATTACATGGTTATTGGTTACTATGTATCCGTCTTCGGAGAGAATTACTCCAGAACCAAAACCAGTCGCTATTTGAGGTTGTTGTTGACGAAGTCCAAAAAATTCATCAAAAAAAGGATTACCACTCGACCACCCACCTCCTCTAACAGATTGAGTGGCTATATGAACCACTGCATGTACTGAGTTTTCAGCTGCAAAGGTTAAATCAGGTAGTTGCTGCTCACTGTTTGCCGGAAGATTTACAAAACTTACCGGTTGTTTATCACGGAATATTATTTCTTGTGGTTTTGTAAAAAATGAACTGTAGATCCATACTGCAACTAATGCTCCGGCTAATACCAGCAACAGATTTAATGAATATTTTTTTACATTTTCCATACTTGATATTTTTTATTTTTTTGATTTTTTTAAAAGAAACATGTTGGCTTCTGTTCAAATTATCTGCCAAGGAATTAATTTTATAATCAAATCCTTTGCATTTTAAAATTTTTAACAGAATTTTGTTCCCCTTGTTAAAAACCATTAATCAAAAACAGGCAAATTGTCATACTAAGTTGTCAAATGTTTACTATTTTGCCGGAACAATGAACCATTTGGCATCCAGTTCAACAGGAGAATGGTTATTTAGGTAATCGATAGCAGTAAGTGAATCAACTGCTTCAAAATATAATTCTTTGTAAATACTTTTAGCAAAATTCTGCTCAAATGAAGCTTCAAATTGTTTAAATAAATATTGAAAAAAGTTATTCGTGTTAATAAAGACTATTGGTTTTTGGTGATAATTAAGCTGCCGCAACGTTAAGACCTCCAACACTTCCTCAAGGGTTCCAAATCCTCCCGGGAGTGCAATAAAAGCATCAGCCATTTCCCGCATCTTTAACTTTCTTTCCATCATCCCGGTGGTGGTAATTATTTCATGAGAATTTGCTGAAGCAAGTTCTCTATCTGCAAAACGTTCAGGTATAATCCCAATAGTTCTTGCACCGGCATTCGATGCTGAAACTGTAACAGCCTCCATAAGTCCTACATTTGCACCACCGTTAATTAATGTATGGCCATGTTCGCCAATAAGCTGTCCAAGTTTTTGGGCTTCCTCAAAATAAATCCCTGATATTGCATTACTTGAGGATGAAAAAACACATATATTCATTTATTAGCAAAAGTCTGTATTAGCATTTTATATTTATGCATCAATCTTGGCGTACGTAGCATTATCTTCGATGAATTTCCTTCTTGGCGGCACATCATCACCCATCAACATTGAGAAAATATGATCAGCTTCAGCTGCATTATCAATAGTAACCTGCTGCAATGTCCTTTTTTCAGGATTCATAGTAGTTTCCCATAGTTGTTCAGCATTCATTTCACCCAAACCTTTGTAACGTTGCTGGTGTACATTGCTTTCAATTCCATCAGCCCATTCTTCAATAAGCAATCTGCGTTGTTGTTCTGTCCATGCATAAGCTTCTTTCTTGCCCTTTCTCAGCAAATAAAGCGGGGGAGTTGCTATGTATAAATATCCAGCTTTTATAAGATCCTGCATATATCTAAAGAAGAAAGTCATAATCAGAGTTGCAATATGGCTTCCATCAACATCGGCATCCGTCATGATTATGATCTTATGGTACCTGATCTTTTCCATGTTCAGGGCTTTAGAATCTTCTTCAGTCCCAATAGTCACACCCAATGCAGTAAATATATTTTTAATCTCATCGTTTTCAAAGATCTTATGCTGCATTGCTTTTTCCACATTCAATATTTTACCCCTTAGTGGCAGAATTGCCTGAAACCTTCTATCACGGCCTTGCTTTGCTGTACCACCTGCAGAATCACCCTCAACCAAAAACACTTCTGTCAAAGAAGGGTCTTTTTCCGAACAGTCACTAAGCTTCCCTGGCAAACCTCCTCCCGAAAGTGCATTTTTGCGCTGTACCATCTCACGTGCCTTCCGGGCCGCATGACGTGCCTGCGCAGCCAATATTACCTTGTTAACAATTATTTTTGCAGAACGTGGATTTTCTTCGAGATAATGCGCTAAAGCTTCACTAACAGCTTGATCTACTGCCAGACTAACTTCTGAGTTACCAAGTTTGGTTTTTGTCTGTCCTTCAAATTGAGGTTCAGAAACTTTAACCGAAATTACCGAAGTAAGCCCTTCTCTGAAATCATCTCCACTAATATCAAATTTCAATTTTGAAAGCATACCTGATTGTTCGGCATACGTTTTCAAAGTCCTTGTCAAACCTCTTCTAAAACCGGTAAGATGTGTACCTCCTTCTATTGTATTGATATTGTTTACATAAGAATGAATATTCTCTGCAAATGTGGTATTGTATTGCATCGCAATCTCAACCGGAATATTATTCTTTTCAGTAATGATATGAATTACCTCCGGTGTAAGTTTTATCCTGTTGTCATCAAGATAATTTACAAACTCCTTCAGACCTTCTTCAGAATGAAATGAATCACTTCGATTTTTACCACCTTCCTCCTCCGTTCTTTCATCTATTATCGTCAAGGTTAAACCTGCATTCAAAAAAGCAAGTTCCCTCAAACGTGATGCCAGTGTATCATATTTGTAAACAGTGGTCTGAAAAATAGAATCATCGGGTTTAAATGTTACGATAGTTCCTGTTCTTTCCGATTCACCAACAATTTCAACATTACCCTTTGGTTTACCAATTGAGTATTCCTGAACCCACTTTTTCCCTTCACGATGAATTTCCGCCTTCAAATAAGATGATAGTGCATTCACACACGAAACACCCACACCATGTAATCCACCTGATACCTTATATGAATCCTTATCAAATTTACCACCGGCATGTAGCACTGTCATTACAACTTCAAGTGCCGATTTATTTTCTTTGGTATGAAGCTCAGTAGGAATTCCACGTCCATTATCACTTACAGAAATGGAATTATCCTTATGTATAATTATATCAATTGCATCACAATATCCGGCTAGTGCTTCATCTATAGAATTATCAACAACCTCATATACCAAATGATGCAATCCCCTCTCTCCGGTATCACCAATATACATCGAAGGCCTTTTCCTAACCGCTTCTAATCCTTCTAATACCTGTATGCTCGATGCTGAATAGCTGCCGTTGTCTCCGGAAGTAACTTTTTTATCAATCTCATTCATCTTTATCGATCTATTTCCTCTATGATTTAAAAATTACTATGTCAACTGAGTGCATAGTAATCCAGAATTTATTTAACTTTTTCAAAAACAACAGTTTTATATAAAAAGCAACATCTATAATGAAATGTCGCGCAAATATAACAAAAATAAATGAAGATAAAGGGCTGTACTGCCCAATTTGAACCCATTTTTTCAACAAGTTAACATTCTGTATATGAGCAAAAAACAAAAAGCTTCAACATTACTTTAAACCTCAAATCTTCCAGTAAACTTATCAAGCTATAAAAAATAAAATACTTCTATATCTCTTACCTTTGAACAACTTCACGAAGCAATTTTTTATCCTTTTGCTCCATAGTATGATAGAGTGATTTAAACTATCAACAAGAAGATTTCTCAACAACTATTTGCGTTCATACAATGTTATGCAAAACAGGTTTTTGTTTGGGTATAATTTTCTTATTCCTGTAAATTGTCAGAAAGAAAAACTTATACCTCCCATTATGTTAAAACTTTGTACCGGATAACCCAACCAGCGTTGATATTGCTGAAAGCCAAAATTATTTAATTTTGCAAAAGCTGCCAGTCTGCTGGTGAATTTGTAAGTGGCGTTTAAATTTAAATCAACCACTGCGGAGAGATTATATGATTCCCACTGCAGTTCATCCGATAAAAGCAGCTCACTATGCAGTACAGGCCTTTCAAAACCGGAAGGCATTGACAAGATAAGTCCCTTACGGTTTCCGGTGAAGAACATATCTGCTGACACATTTAATTGTTCCGAAACTTTATAACCAAAACTTAGTTTAGCTTCCCATGGAGGAAGGTTCCATGGTTCCTCCATTGTTTCCATCTTGTAGATGTAATAATTCGCCGATAAAAGCATATCCATTTTATCGTAAGCAACATGGAAAAGTTCTAGATTTAACTTCAACCGGTTAAAATTATCATAAAAAACATCAAAATCGTTATCAACAATTGATTCACCTGTAGGAAGCGTTTGTCTGTATAAATAATAAAGCGGATTATCACCCATTATTGAATAATCAGCTGATAGCTTAAAATTTGTTTTTGCTGCCAGCTTCCCATCAAAACCTCCATAGAATCTAAATTTCTCCATTGAATTTTTTACCAGATGTTCAGGATCAACAAATGGATTCTCGTAGGCTATTTTTGAATAATGGTTGTGGATAAAATTACCATCGATTCCTGCATAAATATTTATAATATCCTTTAGGGGAACAAGATTTGCTCTAATATCAGGGGCTAGTCGTGCTTTAAAATCATCACTACTATCAAAAACGAACCACGATTTAAGGCCCAAACGAAGGTTAGCGACCTCTCCGCCTATTCTATATGCAGGTTGAAAGGTAAATACAGTCTGCCTGTTTTGTGCAGGCTCAACTTCTCCCCTTCCAAACGAAAGCATATAATCTTCAGTAATATTACGAGCATCAACAAATATAAAACCAGTCTTTACAAAAGCAGTTCCTTCATTTCCAGGCTTTCTAATATCAGTGATGAATTTCCCGTAATGCTCCCTCTGACCCGTTTTTGTTCCAAAGTAATGGTATAAAAAATCAAAGTCAAAAGCCATTTCATTCCTTGATGATGCAACATTTTCAAGATTTATATTAAAGCTACCTTTCGTAAAGGTTTGTCTTGAACCAAAATAATTCGTATTCTGATCTTCAACTTTAAGAGAATCAGGAACGGGATCTATAGGATACCCGTAATAATTAAATCCATTATGGTCAAATCCCAAATTCAGAGACAAAATTGAATTCCTGAATAAATGCTTCAGAAAAAATTCTGCTTCATTATCTGAAAAGGGAGCATCTACCCGATCTCCACCTTCCAGTTTTAATTTACTATGCGATGATAAATGTCTGCCATGCAACCCAAACATAGTATTCCTGGTTTTCTGACTATTAAAAAATAATTCACCATAAGGACGGTTATAGTTCCCTACCCCGGCTCTCAATAAACCGTAACCTGTATCACTTACGGGTTCTGACACATGCGTAGCAGCCTTTAAAGTATTTACTGAAAATGTATTATAGATAGGCTGACTAAAAATGCTATAATTAAAAACAGGCTTCTCCTGAGGAGCATCTTCAATCCGGGGCATGCTGCTAATTTTATTGGCGTCGGCGATGGTAGGCTTATAAGATTTAATTACTTCAACCTCCTGCGACAATGTGGTGTCACGCTGAGCAACAGCCATCCCTGATGTGCCTATCAGCACAGAAAAGAAAATACACCTGATTGATTTCACGAACATATTTTTTCTTTTTAATTTTCCTGGATTCTTAATTGAAATGAACTGTCTCTGGCATTCTGCTGATCTGCACTTTCTTTTGCTTCGATTGCTGCCAGCTTACGAGAAGCTTCTTCTTTTACCCCATCGTTATCTGCACCATAATTTTCCACTACACTCCTTAATGTATGCTTAGCATGGAAATCATCTCCACGATTCAGATAGACATCCGAAAGAAGCAAAAAAGATTTTCCCAGCCAAAATTGAAAGGGCGTACCTTTTGATATGAAATCCATTATTACTTCTTCCGATTGTTTCATCTGATTATTCTTAAAATGAATTTCAGCTACAATATATTTTGCTTCAGCACCTATTTCAAGCTTCGTATCACTTGAAACTTCACTCAATGGTTTTAAAGCAGCATCCAAATTCCCTAACAGGTAATTAGATTTACCGATAATGAAATCAGCCTCCCTTCTCCAAACATCATTTGCCACCTCTGAGTTTCTTACTTTCTCAGCTGAACCAATTGCTTCCCGGTATTGCTTAAGCTCATAATAGCTCCGCATTTGACCGGTGTAGGCTTTTAGCTGGTTCCATTTACTTCCTGCCAGTTGCTCCAGCTTCACAAACAAATTGAGTGCTTCATTATAGTTGCCTGCATTAAATGTAAGTTCAGAAGCTCTTGATAGTGCCTGTTCACTAAAAATATTTGCAGGTTGTTGTGCTACATATGAATAATGTTTATTTGCTTCGGCATATTTACCTTCTTTATATAAAAGTTCAGCCAGGTAGAAATTGGCATTCACAACAAAGCTCCCGTCAGGAAATTGCTGAAGGTAACGAGTGAGTTGTTCTACTGCCTGAGCCCCACCATTCATGTATTGTCTTTCTGCAGCTGCATAACTCAATGAATCCTGTTCTGAGGCAGTAACATTGGCACCACCTCCCAGCCTTCGGGTATAGGCCACATATGCATCTACATTGTTCATTTCAACATAGCTGTTACGTATTCCCAGCAGTGCTGCCTGAGCCTCAGGTGTTCCCTGAAATTTTTCAGCTACCTGCTTATAATGATTAAGAGCCTGATTAAAATTACCACCGTTGTATTCTATTAATCCCATCTGTAACAAAGCGCGTGGATAATAGGTGCTTTGTGGAAACTCGTCTACCAATTGCTTATAATTATTCAATGCCTGATTATTTTGTCCAAGCCTTTCAAATGCCCTGCCAAGTTCATATATAGCATCATCAACAAATTCAGAATCAGGAAAACCCTGCTGAAGGCGTTGAAGCGTATTAATTTTAGCCTGCTGATTGTGTTGTAAACCCTGAATAAAAGCTAATTGATATAATGAATAATCCTCATCAAAGATTTTCATATTGAAAGCTCTCTGGTAGTTTTCCGCTGCTAATGCATAATTTGTATTAAAATAATAATAATCACCTAACCGGTTATAGGCATCTGCCAGCTTCTCGCTTCGCTGTTCCTTCTGTGCGTTAATAAAGTTCCTGAAATGGTTGCCGGCCTGATCGTAATTTTCCATCTTGAAATATGCATAAGCCAGGTTATATTCTGCATCGCTGTATTCAGGCAGCGTAAATGCTCCTGCTGTTTTTAAAAACCGTGAATAATTATCAATTGATGCCTGATAATCACCTAAACGATATAATGCCTCAGCCTTCCAAAAAAGTCCTCTGGCATGTAATTCGTTACTATATTCTGCATTTTTAAGTGAAAGATTAAACAGGTCAATTGCCTGACTATATGCAAGATTATTAAACATTTCAAGGCCATGGTAAAAGGTGACACGCTGATAAGCTCTTAAAATGTCAGATGTTTTATTTTGTATCTTTTCAATGGAATTTATCGCATCTTTATAATTTCGGGTGCTCATAAAAACCTCTGTAAGATAACGATAAGCTTCAGAATTCCGTTGTGAATTTGGATAAAGAGTGATATACCGGTCAAAGGCGTTGATGGTTTCGTTGAATGGTGAATATGACAATTCATAGGTTAATTTGGCAAAACTGAAAAGAGCATCTTCTTTAATTTTCTCATTAAAATCGAAATCAGAAGCAGCCCCAAAAGCTACTCTTGCTTTCTCTTTCTCATCTGTTTTAATATAACTGTCGGCGAGATGATAATATGCATTTTGTGCCATTTCATCCTTACCCCTTGATGCACTTTCAAGCAAAGGGACTGCCTTAGCATATTGCTGAGTAACATAATAGCTGTAACCTAAAAGATAATTATCCTCTCTGGTTTTAGGCCCGGAAGTTTGATAATAGGTTTCAAGATAAGGAACTGCTCTCTGATATTCACGAAGATGAAAATAAGAGTCACCGATAATCTTTGACAATTCGCTTTTATGCTCCGGTTCTACATCTTCCAGTATTGAAGTGGTATAGCTAACCACATCATTATACCGTTGCTGTTTATAATAGATATGGCTTACATATATGGGGATTACTCTGTTATAGGCAGGATCATTTTCAAGCTTGGTGAATTCATTTAGTGCCGATTGATAATTCTCCTGTAAATACATGATATGCGCATAGTAATATGTTGCAGGTCTGCTGTACAAATGATTTTCGTTCTTAACATCCTGAAATTCATTCAATGCTTCCTCTGTATTGTCCTGCATCAAATGTGCGTATCCATTTTGATATCTCAATTTAATAAGATCATTCCGGTTAAGCGATGCCCTATCGATCCGGTCTAACGTTCGTGTAACAGAAGGATATTGTCTTTTATCGAACTGATAGGCAGCCAGATCAAATAATGCATGATTTATATATGGACTATCGGGATAATCCTCTATAAACTTTTCCAGAAATCTATTTCCTGAGTTATGTCCTGCTTTTAACGCTGAGGCAGCTTTAAAATACAATGATTCAGAATAAAGTTCCGACTTTGGATCAACCTGCCTCTGCACCTTTTCATATTGCCTGAATGCAGCATTATATTTTTCCTGTCGGTACAATTCTCTTGCAAGCTGAAGATCATCTTCAATCTGAAGATATATCTCTGTTTTTTGTGCAAAAGTGGTAGTGTTAAATAAAAAAATAAGACACAAAAAAAGTAAATACGGTATTGACTTCATGCTTTTGTAGTTTCATTAATGTTTTTTTATTGATACCTCATTTTATGGTATAGCAATCTTACAGACACCTGTTTCTGAAGATATGTTTTAAATCCAAAACCATACCAACTTTATTTATTGCCTGTATGACATATAATCCGGTTACAAAAATAATCCTATTATTCAATCTTCTAAATTAGATATAATTGTTATCATTGCTGTAGAAATATTATGTCAGTTCTTAACATGAAACTGTTTATTTCATTGCTTTATTATCTACCCCATTAAAAAAAGAATATATTTAAGAACGTGATAATAAAAATATATGGCCAGACAAAAAGTAATAGAACTATTAGCGGTTGATATATATCAAGGTGACTCACTGATACTTTCCAATATAAACTTGGAGGTAGAAGAAGGAGAATTTGTTTTTGTAACAGGTAAAGTAGGAACCGGTAAATCAAGTCTGATAAAAACACTAAATGCTGAATTACCACTTACCAAAGGATTTGGTGTGGTTACAGGTTTTGAATTAAATGGAATCAAACATAAGGAGACAGCACTTTTAAGGCGACAATTGGGAGTTGTTTTTCAGGACTCCAGGCTTCTGCCTGACCGTTCAGTTTATGAAAATCTTGCATTTGTTTTGAAGGCAACCGGCTGGAAAAAGAAACAGGATATCTCATTGCGAATTGAGCAGGTACTGCATCAGGTAGGAATGACCTCGAAAAAGGATAAAATGCCACACCAGCTTAGTGGTGGCGAACAACAACGCATTGTTATTGCAAGGGCGATGTTGAATGATCCTCCTATAATTCTGGCAGATGAACCCACAGGAAACCTGGATCCGGAAACTTCAACAGAGATTCTTAACCTTTTCATTGAGCTAAATAAAGAAGGAAAAACGGTAATGATGGCAACACACGACATTGCTGCTATTGCAAGTAAACCGGCAAGAACACTCATTTGCACAAATGGTGGCATTAAAGATTCATCGACCGACACAATAATGCTTGACTTTGAAAAAGTGTTTGGTTCTGATTAAATGTATTTTTTAAATATCTCCTGAAGAACTGCTTCTTCCTTTTCCCATACAAGATCTTTCGCAGCTCTTTCAAGATTTTGTTTCCAAACAGAGAGTAGTGAATGATTACCTAGTATCACCTTTAGTACTCCTGCTAATGCCTGTGGCGTTAAATCGTCAGTAACTTCTCCAATTTCATAATGTCTTACTATAGCAGCCATTTCGGGCCGGTTAGAAACCAGCACGGGCACACGCGCCTGGATGTA
>DASRQG010000203.1:0-3053 GCA_035645995.1 Mariniphaga sp.
GTATGATTACCGGCTTGGGATTGCTTCATATTCATTACGGAAGTTTGATACAGAAAAGGCACTTGACATGGCTGTACGTTGTGGTGTTAACCGTATTACTTTTAAAGATATGCACCTGCCACTCGATGCCGATAAAGAAACTATCCGCAAAACAGTCGAACTGTGCCAAAGCAAAGGTGTCGAACTTTATGGAGCAGGCGTAATTTATATGCGTTCGAAAGAAGATGTTGACAATGCTTTTGCATATGCTAAAACTGCCGGAATGGAAATGATTATAGGCGTACCCAATCACGAACTGCTGGAATATGTGGAGCAAAAAGTGAAAGAGTATGATATCAAACTTGCAATCCATAATCACGGTCCGGGCGATAAACTTTATCCAAGTGCCGAAAGTGCCTATAAGTTGATCAATAAAATGGACAAGCGGATAGGACTTTGTATCGATATTGGCCATACAAAACGAATCAACCGGGATCCGGAACAAGATCTGAAAGATTTCTTTGACCGTGTTCTTGATATCCATATAAAGGATGTTACTGCAGCCGCTGCCGAAGGAAAAACAACTATCATCGGCAGAGGTGTTATTGATTTCCCATCATTTGTAAAAACTGTTGTTAAAATGGGATATAATGGTACATTAGCGCTGGAATATGAAGCTGAAGCTGATGACCCGCTTCCCGGAATGATGGAATCTTTTGGATATACCAGAGGAGTATTCGCAATGCTTTAAAAAATAAATTCAGAAATAATGAGTGCTAACAGAAGAGATTTTCTTAAAAAAGTAGCAGCCGGTGCAGCCGGTGTTACTCTTGGAGGTTCGGCTATGGGAATGCCGGCAGCTAGTTATAAACGAATTATCGGAGCCAACGACAGGTTATATGTTGCTATAGCAGGGCTTGGCCGGCGATTGGGAGCTTATTATGCACCCATTGCCCAAAAAGAAGCTAATGTTGAATTGGTTTATTTATGTGACGTAATGGAGAAACAGCGCGACCGTGCGCAAAAAAACTTCTCGAAACATATCAACTATAAACCAAAATCTGAAAACGATATTCGTAAGGTTATTGATGATAAAAAAGTGGATGTGCTGTTTAATGCTACTCCTGATCATTGGCATACTCCGGGTTCAGTGATGGCTATGAAAGGTGGTAAACATGTTTATGTTGAGAAACCCAGTAGCCATAACATGTTCGAAAATGAACTGCTTGTTGAGGCTGCCAAAAAGTATAATAAAGTAGTGCAAATGGGGAACCAGCAACGTTCTTCTGACCATACCATCGAAATCATTAATGAAATTCATAATGGTGTAATCGGCACGCCTTATAAAGCTCAAGCTTTTTATGTGTCGGCTCGTGGTGAAGTGCCTCATCAGAAAAAGGTAGCGGTACCACAAGGCCTCGATTGGGAATTATTCCAGGGCCCGGCTCCTCACAGAGAATATACCGAAGAAACCTGGGATTATAACTGGCACTGGTATGGATGGAACTATGGTACTGCTGAAGCAGGTAATAATGCAACTCATGAACTCGACGTTGCACGTTGGGCATTACAGGTTGACCTTCCTTTCCATGTTGAAGTAGAGGCTGATAAACGCCATTTTGTTGACGATGGTTGGGAAATGTACGATACAATGGATGCTACTTTCCTGTTCGAGGGTGATAAAGTTATTAAGTGGGACGGAAAAAGCCGTAGTGGTTACGATACCTATGGTGGAGGACGCGGAACTATAATCTACGGCAGCGAGGGTACTGTTTTTGTCGATCGTAATAAGTATATGCTTTACGATCGTGCCGGTAAAATGGTGAAAGATAATAAGTCTGCTTCTCAGGAAGCAGGTACCGCTTTAGGTGGTGGTGGTGACATGACTACCGGTCATGTTCTTAACTTCTTTGATGCAATCAGGGGAAAAGCAAAATTAACTGCTCCTATTGATGATGCCAACATCAGTATGGCTATGGTGCATTATTCAAATATCGCTTATCGTATCGGAAGAGGTTTCGATATCGATGATAAGTCAGGAAGAATGTACGACCGTGATGCTATGAAATTATGGGGCAGGGAATATGAACCCGGTTGGGAACCAACTTTATAATTAATAATAAGTTTTTATTTGTAAAAAGCTCATCAGGCAATCGTCTGATGAGCTTTTTGATTTAGGCATAACGTATTTTTGATTAATTCACCCTTTCGAAGCAGGTTTTCCTCCTGTCTTGATCAATACCAAGTCCAGTCCCCGGGCATCTCATACTGGACATGGACTGGACTTGGTATGGAGAATGTGTGGTAAATGACCCTGATTTTTAATAAAAAAAATATTCATTCGTTATCCTTTAATCATTAAAAAAGTGAATGATTTTTATTCAATTGCATTTTATCATTTGAGATTTGAAAAAAACGATTTAATTTCAATAATGTTTCCGACATAGAACTTTGTTATAAATTGTATTTTAGTAGCCTGTAATAAAATTGTTACTGGTATTTTTGGCCAGCCTGAAATGAATTGTTTATGAATAGGTGGATGAAAATGATTCCTGAAATATTTTTCCACTCGTAATAACTGAATAATAAAGAGATGTAATTTTTAGTATTAATTAAATGATAGACTAATGAAAATCAAAAATCTGTATACACTGTTGATGGTGATAGCTGTCTCTTTGAGTATTTATGCGCAACCGGCACGGCAACTTGTTCAGGTCATAGTTACACCTGATAAATCAGACTGGACTTATTTAATTGGAGAGAGAGCCTCATTTAAAATTCAGGTATTGCAGAACAACTATCCGCTTGAAGGAGTAGAGGTGAATTATAGTATTCAACCTGAATTGATGGAAAATTTGGAGGAAGGGAAAGTAAAGTTGAAAAATGGTGAAGCTGTTGTGAAAGCCAAACCTTTTAAGGAAGCTGGTTTTTTGCGTTGCCAGGCTTCTGTTGAGGTAGATGGGAAATCTTATTCATCGTATGCTACTGCAGGATTTTCTCCGGAGCAAATTCAACCGACTACAACATTGCCCGATGATTTTGAGGATTTTTGGGATAAAGCAAAAGCTGATCTT
>DASRQG010000204.1:0-4028 GCA_035645995.1 Mariniphaga sp.
TCAGAATATTTACCGCTAAAACACAAACCAATAAGCTGGCCAACAGGTAATGTACCGGCACGTTCAGGACTAAAGGGACCTTCACCATCGAAACCATTATTTACATCGACCACCCTGCCATTTTGATGAGCCCCTACAGAAATTCCGCCTCCCAGATGAGCCACAATAAGGTTCAATTCTTCATACCTCCTGCCTGTTTTTTGAGCATGAAGCCGTGCTGTTGCCTTTTGATTCAAAGCATGAAAAATTGAAATTCGTTCGAACAAAGGATGACCAGCTATTCGGGCAACATCCGACAACTCATCGGTTACTACAGGGTCGGCGATATAAGCACAGGCACCCGGAATTTGCAGGGCTATATAATCAGCAATTAGAGGGCCTAAATTACTGGCGTGTTGGCCCATCACACCTTTACGGACATGATCGAGCATCAGGTTATTGACCTTATACACACCCGATTTTAAGGGATAAGTAAGCCCGCCCCTGCCAATAATTATCTTAATGGAATCAACCTCAATACCTTCCTCTATCAATGCATCAATGATCAAGCCTTTACGAAAATCAAATTGATCGACTACATTGTTATAACGCATCAGTTCATCCAATGAATGCCGTATTGTTTTATTCAGGATACAATCACTGTTGTTATATACGGCAAATTTGGTTGAAGTAGAACCTGGATTAATGGCAAGAATCTTATGCATACACTTATCTGCTTAGCTGGTTATAGCTGCAAGAGCAATTGAATTAAGTTTGGTAGTATCGCTATCTCCTCTTGAGGAAACAATTGCAGGTACGCGGGCACCCATAATTATTCCGGCCATTTCGGCATTACATAGTTTGGAATTGGTTTTATAAAATACATTGGCAGCATCAATATTCGGAAACAAGAGACAATCAGCATTACCCGCAACAGGTGAATTGAAACCTTTAATTGCCGCTGCCTCAAAGTTGATAGCAACATCGAGTGCCATAGGCCCATCCACAATTCCTCCCTCAATTTGATTATGTTCCGACATTTTAGCTATAGTTGCTCCATCCATACATGATTGTATCGAAATAATTATTTGTTCAGTTGGTGCGATTACAGCTACATGGGGAATTTCAATTCCCAGTTTCTGAGCTGTTTTGATTAACAAACCCGTCATTGTAATTTTTTGTTGCAAATCGGGATATGGAATAACACCGGCATCAGAGAAAAAAAGTAGTTTATGATAATTCTTATGTTCCATTACAGATACATGACATAAGGTACTATTAGCGTTTACGAGTCCATACTCCTTTTTTAGTAATATCTTCATAAACTTATCAGTACTGATTAACCCCTTCATTATATAATCAGCACTACCATTCCTGATTAGCTCAACCGCTTTTTCAACTGACTCTTTTTCTGTTTCGGCATGGATAATTGTAAAATTATAAGAATTAATATTCAAGGAACTGCATGTTTCTTCAATTATTTCCCGGTTTCCGGTTAAAACAGCAGATACGAGTCCCATTTCTACTGCATTGTTCAAGGCTTCCAGTGTATTGGCATCAATTCCATTAACAGCGACCAGCCTTTTTCCCGGTCTGCTTTTAACAGCATCTAATAGATGTCTGAATTTTTTAATTTCCATAGGTTTATTTTTCTTGTAAGTTAAATTATTACCCGCAAAAAAAAGATAACATTTCTCAACTAAATCTCTTTTTTTTCGCGGACATTGTCTGTAGATTAATCCATTTGTAATTCACATTATTTATCACCGTTTAAGGATACAGGCTAATTGCTTCTTATTAAAAGACACCCTTCAACCCAAATCAAAGAAATCAGGTTAACAGGCTCTTAAAAAAGATGTTCAGATATTGTGAACCGCATCAATAGCAAATAATTAAAAAAAGTTTTTATCAAAACAACAATTTTCTGTAACTTAATACGGAATAAAAGGTCGGTATTTATCTTACTAAAAGATTACAGTCATGTATAGATCTCAGCATTCAATACTTAACAAAAAATTTTTAACAGTTGGTATTAAAACAACCCCTCAAACTTTTTGTTACAACAAATATTCCTTATTGGTAGAACAAATGATGGAAGCATCTGATTATAAAAGTAGAACAGCAAATAAAAAAAGAAACAAATTCTAATCAATTAAAATAATAAATATTAAGGTTATGACAGATAGAATCACCACCCTCGGAGAATACCTACAGCAGTACCAGGAAAGCATTGAAAATCCGGAGGCTTTTTGGGCCGGCATTGCGGATCAATACATTTGGCACAAGAAATGGGATCAGGTTCTCGAGTGGCGGTTTGAAGGTGCAGGGGCTCCCGATGTTAAATGGTTTGTGAATGGCAAATTAAACATCACAGAAAATATTTTCGAAAGGAATTTACCATCACGCAAAGATCAGGTGGCCATTATTTGGGAACCCAATGACCCACAAGAACAAGAGATTCGACTTACTTATGAAGAACTTTTTGTAAAAGTTCAGCAATTTTCCAATGCACTTTTAAAGATGGGGGTAAAAAAAGGTGACAGGGTTGCAATTTACCTGCCAATGGTTCCGGAACTCGTAGTTGCCATGTTAGCATGTGCACGTATTGGAGCCGTTCATTCCATTGTATTTGCAGGATTTTCAGCTTCAGCATTAGCCGACAGGATCAATGATGCTTCTGCAAAAATCTTAATAACCTCGGATGGCGGATTCAGAGGTGCTAAGACAATACATCTCAAAAATATAGCAGATGAAGCATTAGAAAAATGTCCATCGATTGATCTTTGTGTTGTACTGAAAAGAACAAAAGAAGAAGTACATTGGGAAGAAGGTCGTGATGTATGGTGGCACGACATCGTGTCGGACGTCGATTCAACGAATAAGGCAGAAGTAATGGACTCAGAGGATCTTCTCTATATTTTATACACATCAGGTTCAACAGGAAAACCTAAAGGTGTTGTACATACTACTGCAGGATATATGCTGTACACAGAATACACATTCAAAAATGTATTTCAATACAATGAAGGAGACATATACTGGTGTACAGCCGATATTGGCTGGGTAACAGGCCACTCCTACATAACTTACGGGCCGTTGCTTGCCGGAGCTACAACCATTATGTTTGAAGGAATACCTACATGGCCCGATGCCGGGAGGTTTTGGGAAGTTGTTGATAAATACAAAGTCACTCAATTCTATACTGCACCTACTGCCATCAGGGCATTGATGGCACAGGGTGACAAATGGGTATTAAGGCATGATTTAAGCTCGCTAAAAGTTATTGGAACCGTTGGAGAACCGATTAATGAAGAAGCATGGAGATGGTATCATGATATTGTAGGCAAATCACGCTGCCCAATAGTTGACACCTGGTGGCAGACCGAAACCGGTGGAATTATGATATCACCATTGGCAGGAATTACACCGACAAAACCATCACATGCCACACTCCCATTACCCGGCATACAACCCATTTTGATTGATCCGGAAGGTAAAGAACTTAAAGGCAATGGTGTAAGTGGTATACTATGTATTAAATATCCCTGGCCCGGAATGTTCCGTACCACCTATGGAGACCATCAAAGGTGTTTTAACACCTATTTTGCCTCATACCCGGGGCTCTACCTCACAGGAGATGGGGCCAAACGGGATGAAGAAGGTTATTACCGGATTATAGGAAGAATTGATGATGTAATCAATGTTTCAGGCCACCGGATTGGTACTGCTGAAGTAGAAGATGCAATTAACCAGCACCCAAAAGTAGTAGAATCAGCTGTGGTAGGATTTCCACATGATATAAAGGGATCCGGAATTTATGCATATGTTATCTGTGAAGATCTCTCGGACAGAGATAAAGCAAACATAGAAGATGAAATTCGGGAAACAGTAAATAAATTTATTGGCCCTATTGCTAAACCCGATAAAATTCAGATTGTAAATGGCCTTCCTAAAACCCGTTCAGGAAAAATAATGCGACGGATATTACGTAAAATTGGAGAAGGCGATGCAACCAATCTGGGAGATACCTCAACATTATTGGATCCGGG
>DASRQG010000205.1:0-6910 GCA_035645995.1 Mariniphaga sp.
TCCTCTTTTAAATAAAATATACCTAGAGGCTGATGCCAAATGGCTGTCGTTAGCAGAAAAAACTATTCATGAATTACTACAGGATAGGCATCTCCATCAAATTATTAATCAGGACACTCTGGATATATTTAATTTAAATCATCCACAATATTATATAGGAGATATTGCCAGCGGGGACCAGTTCTTTTACCGGCAAGAGCAGAAAACCCGATTACTTTCATCATTACCCAATATTTATTGTGTAGAAATGGAAGGAGCTTCAGTGGCGCAGGTGTGTTATGAAAATGATATTCCATTCTTGGTGATCAGAACAATATCGGATGGAGCTGACGAAAATTCACCTTATGATTTTACTGCCTTCGTAGAAAAGATAGCCAGCACTTATTCACAAGAAATCATCAAAAACATGTTAAAACATTTGTGATTGCATCAACCTACTATTTAATCAACCATTTTAAGTGGATAAAAAAAAAGTTACAACAAAAGTAAAACTCTTCAATAGAAATATCAGGTATGCTGATGAAACCGATGATAGTATTCAGTTGGAGTCATTTTAAAAGTATGTTTGAACTTGCGGTTGAAATTAGACAAATTATTAAAACCACTTTCAAAACATACCTGCGATACTGAAAGATTACCCTCAGTAATAAGCCTGCAGGCATAACTCAACCGCAGATCGATAATATATTTTGACAGAGATTTTCCGGTTTTATCTTTAAAATATCTGCAAAAAGATGAGGGATGGAGATTGGCTATCTCAGCAATGGTATTCAAATCAATTTTTTGTTGGTATCCGGTATTCAAATAGTGCAACACCTTAGTTAACCTGTTGTCGAAATAATTAAACTTCTGCTGATCGTATAAAGCTCCTGCCAGACTCCTGCATTCTTTAGTTGTAGCCATACTATTCAATAACTTCATCAACATAATTATCCTTTCGAAGCCGGAGGAACGAGCAATCCTCTTTATTAACTTATCAGCTTCAGAAGAAAATTTGTTATTAAAACGTATTCCCCTGGAGGCTCTTTCATACAACTTTTGGATTACCTGAAATTCAGAATATTTAAAAAGTGATTCAGGAAACAAATCATTTGAAAACTGAATAACGATGTAATTGATGCTTTTGTCATTATCTTCTGAATAAACTTCATCACTACGCCAGAAATGCGGAAGATTGCTTCCAAGTATGGCTAAGTCTCCCGAGTTAAAATTTTCCACATTATCGGCAACAAAACTGGTACCCGAACCTTCAATAACATACAGTATTTCAATTTCGTGATGAAAATGCCATGGATAGGTGAAACTCTTCTTATTTTGCCATTTCACCTTCAATGCCGATTGCATCGGAAAATCAATATGTTCCTGCATTACCTTCATGCATCAATGATAGCAAAAATGTTAACACAGTACAAATCTCTGCAAATAAAATACTGGTAAATAGAATTAGTTACATCTAATTTTGGAGAATAATCATCAGCGTAATTAGAAGATTAATTATCTTACAAAAAAATAAGGCCAAAAATGAAAGCTTTTAATGATGATCTCAATAAAGAGAAAGGTATTTATGCACTTGTCTCATCACTTGTTTCATCCTCAGTCAACTTACTAAAAGGAACATTTCTTCTGCTCTTAATGATACTTGCTTCATTGCTTTCAGGCCAGGAGATCACATCGTTCGAGTTGTATGTCCCCGACAATCGCATTGATGCACCTGTAGCTGTATCACTCGATGCCCTGCAGTTCAACATTGGAGATGGATCTTTTGCATTGTATGAAATGCAAAATGGCAAAGCGGTAAAAATCCCATCTCAACTGGAAACCGGCGTTAATGCAAAATTGTGGTTTATACTGGAAGGCATCAACAAGGGCAATACAGTCCGGCAATTTTTATTAAAAATTGAAAAACAAGTAGAAGAACAACCTTCAAAAATTACCCTGGAGAAACAACATCAGAAAGTGGTTTTAAAGAGTAATAATAAAAAGATATTGGGATACCAGCATGAAACAGTTTTTCCTCCTGCTGACATCAACAATCTATATAAACGTTCAGGGTTCATTCACCCGGTTGTGTCACCGCAGGGAGAGGTGCTTTCGCGCATTCAGCCTCCGGATCATTACCACCACTATGGCATTTGGGGACCATGGACGCTCACCCGAATTGATGATCGTGAGGTAGATTTCTGGAATCTTTCCAAAGGAGAAGGAACCGTTCAGTTTGCTTCATTTCTTTCCCATACGGAAGGACCGGTATACAGCGGATTTAAAGTGTTACAGCATCATATCGATTTTGGTGCAACCGGAGCGGACAACATTGCCATGAATGAAATTTTGGACATCAGAACATGGAATACAAATTCGAGAATATGGATAGTAGATTACACAACTACGATCAACACTCCCCTACCCGATGGCATCCTTATGGCTGCTTACCGTTATGGTGGAGGGATTGGTTTCAGGGCAACTGAGAAATGGCATAAGGATAATTGTACTGTGCTAACTTCAGAAGGAAAAACAAGGATAGATGCCGATGGTTCCAATGCAAAATGGTGTATTGTTGAAGGTGAATCTGATACAGAAAAAGGCAGGTCGGGGATTTTATTTCTTAGTCATCCCTCAAACAGAATGCATCCCGAGCCTATGCGTGTATGGCCTTTGGATGCTAATGGCGGCAGGGGTGATATGTTTTTTGGATTTACCCCCATCAGACATGTTGATTGGAAGCTGAATAAGAATACCGATTATACCTTAAAATACAGAATGATCATTTTTGATGGAAAAATTGATTCTGAAACAGCTGAACAATACTGGAATGCATTTGCTAAATTGCCTCAAATTAAGATGAAGATGAACCAATAGATAAATTTCGAAAGTATTTAAATTATAGTATAAAACAGAAGCATGATTCGATGACAATTTTTTAGAATGGGAACTCATCATGCAAGTTTCCTTCAACCACTAATAAAAAACTAAAAGCAGGATGAAAAAGATTGCATTACTATTTCTTATTACATTATCATTAATTTACTCCACAATTGCTCAACCGAAAGTTACCGCGGAAAAGATTGGTGACCGGATAGATTTTAAAGTAAATGGGAACTTGTTTACGAGCTATATATTTTCTGAAAATGAAAAATATCCTTTCTTTTATCCGGTTAATGGCCCTTCCAAAGCATCGGTAACTTCAATGCGAAATGCTAACTATCCACATCACAGTTCTTTGTTCTTTGGCTGTGACAAAGTTAACGGAGGAAATTATTGGCAGGAAGGATTGGAGCGGGGACAGATCGTTTCATACAGAGCCGAAATTATAGAAACCGGAGGCACTAAAGCTGTAATTGAGAATGAATGTATCTGGACACGGCCCGGAGCAGATGCCCCTATAGCAGATAAAAGAATCATAACCATTTCTGCACCATCCGAAGGAAAATTTCAGATTGATTTTGAGATTACAATGGAAATGCTTCAGGAAGTAACAATCGATAAAAATAACCACTCGTTATTTAGTGTACGTATAGATCCTGATTTGGCAGTAACTAACGGAGGTACGATGGTGAATGCAGAAGGTGAAACAGGGGAAAAAGAAACTTTTGGAAAATCATCAGCATGGATGGATTATTATGGAAGGCGTATGGGTAAGACGGAAGGAATTGCGATTATGCAGCATCCGGAAAATGAATGGTACCCGGCACCCTGGTTTACCCGCGACTATGGGTTCATGTCGCCCACACCCATATATTGGCCTGCTAACGACAAAAACATAGTGCTTAATAAAGGAGAAAAAATTAACTTGCGCTACCGGGTTTTGGTACATGAAGGAGATCAAAAACAGGCAGGTATTGCAGAAGAGTTTGATAAATTTAAATCAGAAAAATAAACCATAAAAAATATGAAACGAAGAATATTTTTAAAAAATGCATCAGCAACGGCAATAGGCAGTATGGTAATTCCGACCATCATTCCATCATCGGTAATGGGGAAAAATGCACCAAGTAATAAAATTAATGTAGGACAAATTGGATGTGGCAGAATAGCACGATCGCACGACATGCCGGGTGTATTACAATATGATGTAGCACGAATGATAGCGGTGTCGGATGTAGATACAAACCGGATGGCTGATGGTAAAAAACTGGTAGAGGATTATTACGGCAAAAAAACCGGAAGCAAAAATGCAGTTAATGTAAAGATGTATGATGATTATAAGGAGATGTTGCTGCAGAAAGATATAGATGCAGTTATTATTAGCACTCCCGACCATTGGCATTCACAACCTGCTATTGAAGCAGCACTGGCCGGCAAAGATATTTATCTTCAAAAACCCACTTCACTAACGGTAACAGAAGGCAGGCTGCTTAGTGACATTGTACATCGCCAGGGAGTTATCCTTCAGGTGGGAACACAACAGCGGTCTTCATCTCAATTCAGAAGAGCAGCTGAACTGGTAAGAAATGGCAGGATCGGTAAGCTGCATACAGTAAAAATCGGCCTTCCGGGTGACCCTCCCGGACCTGAATTTCCCACTATGCCGGTACCTTCGAACCTTAATTTTGATATGTGGTTGGGGACTACTCCTGAATTGGCCTATACCGAAAACCTTGTCCATCCGCAAACCGGCTATGGCAGGCCAGGCTGGTTGAGACATGAAAATTACGGTGCCGGAATGATAACCGGATGGGGCCAGCACCATTATGATTCTGCTGCCTGGGGTATGGATACGGAGTTTACCGGACCGGTTTCCGTAGAAGCAATAGCCGAATTTCCAAGATCAGGAAGCTGGAATGTACATGGAGATTTCTTTGTAAAGCATGAATATGAAAATGGGATAAACATGTTTACCAGTGGGGGTTATCCTAATGGAATCAGGTATGAAGGTACGGATGGATGGATTTTTGTTACACGAGGAGCTTACCGGGCCACTCCAACCGACCCAATACCAGAAGGCAGTACAAAGGCACTTGATGCAAGTGATCCGGAAATACTAAAATCAGTAATTGGTGAAAATGAAATTCACTTATACGTCAGTGAAGAACAACATGGAAACTGGCTCGATTGTATTCAGTCGCGAAAACAACCCATCTCGTCGGTTGAAATAGGACACCGTACCTGTACAATTTGCCTTATTAGTCACATTGCTATGAAAATACCGGGGAAATTAATATGGGATCCCAAGGCAGAACGTTTCTCAGATAATGATCTGGCCAATTCAATGTTAAGCAGGCCACAAAGGTATCCTTACGGAACTAACTATGTAAAATTATAATAAGAGATTAAAAATAAAAATATTAGAAATTATATCTCTGCAGGCGAAAAATTAATAAGTTCAACTAAGAAAAGTTGATTTTTTAAGTATTTCTTATGTGTAACAACAAAAATCCTTAATTTTGTGTACGTACACGGAGTTAATAAAAAAAATTGATGTAACGAGCATGATTCGTTGTTTCATACAAGGGTGAAAATTCATCATGCGAGTTCCATCCGACCATTAGAAAAAATTATACGGATGAAAAAAATGCATTATCTCACATTGGCCGCCGCTGTTTTACTTTCAGCCTGCACGGGTGGAGGTCAAAAAAAAGAATCTGAAAATTCGAAGCCTATGTTTACAGGAGCAAAAGGAGAAGTAAAGTTAATGACTGTTGATCCAGGCCATTTTCACGCAGCACTGGTTCAAAAAACCATGTATGAAATGGTTAGTCCCGAAGTGCATATTTATGCACCGGATGGCCCGGACCTTAAAGGTCACCTGAACCTGATTGAAAGTTACAATACCAGGACAGAAGATCCTACTAGCTGGGAAACAAAAATTTATACCGGAAACGATTACCTGGAGAAAATGCTTGAAGAGAAACCGGGTAATGTTGTTGTGTTAGCAGGAAATAATGCAAAAAAGATTGACTACATTTTGTCGAGCGTTAAAGAAGGACTAAATGTATTGGCCGACAAACCAATGGTTATCACCCCGGAAGGTTTCCCTAAGCTTGAAGAGGCTTTTGAAGTAGCAAAACAAAATGGGGTACTGTTGTATGACATCATGACTGAACGTTTTGAAATAACCACTATACTGCAACGTGAACTATCTCAGATCCCTGAAGTATTTGGCGACCTGCAGGAAGGTACACCTGAAGATCCGGCCATTACTAAAGAAAGTGTTCACCACTTTGCAAAAGAAGTATCCGGGAAGCCACTTATTCGTCCATCCTGGTTCTATGATGTGGCACAACAAGGAGAAGGCATTGTGGATGTAACAACACACCTGGTAGATATGATTCAATGGGAAGCATTCCCGGAACAAACGCTGAGCAAAGAGGATGTTGAAATTGTATCAGCTCGTCGTTGGACAACTGACCTTACTCCGGAAATGTTTAAACAATCAACCGGACTTGACCAGTATCCTGATTTTCTGCAGAAAGATGTGGAGGATGGTACACTAAAAGTATACAGCAATGGTGAAATCAACTACAAGTTAAAAGGTATTCACTCAAAAGTATCGGTTATTTGGAACTTTGAAGCTCCTGCAGGAACCGGCGACACCCATTATTCGATAATGCGTGGCTCTAAAGCTAATTTGATTATCAAACAAGGTAAGGAAGAAAATTTTGTTCCTACACTATATGTTGAAGCCACTTCAAAAGAAAACTTAGAAGATTTCGGTTCAAAACTGGAAGCATCTGTAAAAGAAAAAATAGACCCTGTTCATCCGGGTATTAGTGCTGAAAAAATTAGTGACACCATGTGGAAGATTAATATTCCTCAATTGTACAGAGTGGGTCATGAAGCTCATTTCGGACAGGTAACAGAAAATTACCTTCGCTACTTAGCTTCAGGTGATATGCCCGAATGGGAAATTCCAAATATGATCGTTAAGTATTATACTACTACTGAAGGAATGAGAGTTGCGATGGAGTAAAAC
>DASRQG010000206.1:0-20532 GCA_035645995.1 Mariniphaga sp.
ATACCTTTTGCATTCACTCCGGGAAATCATGATGATGAGCATGATCTGACACGACAACAAATTAATAAGCTCCTTAAGGGCATGCCTGGTTATGTGGGAAAAAATCCATCAGCCTCCTCTGACTATGGCGATTATATGTTAACTATAAATAACGATAATAATAAACCAGGAGATTTATTATATTTTCTGGATTCTAAAGCATACAGCACCATGGAAAGAGTAGAGGGTTATGGTTGGTTCTCAATTGACCAGGTTAATTGGTACACAAATCAAAGTAAAAAGAACTATAAAAAATGGAAATCAAATTTACCTGCCTTGGCATTTTTCCATATACCCTTACCCGAATATCATACTGCTTTTGAAAGTGAAGCAAAACGTATTGGACAGAAAAATGAAAATGAATGTGCTCCAATATTGAATACCGGAATGTTTTCATCGATGCTCCATGCCGGTGAAGTAATGGGAACTTTTGTTGGTCATGATCATGTAAATGATTACTTGGTAAATTATTATGACATTGGGCTTGCTTATGGACGATGGTCTGGTGGAAAAACTACTTATGGGGATTTGGTGCATGGGTCAAGAATTATTGTACTTGAACCTGGCAAACATTCCTTCGAAACCTGGATCCGGTTAAGTAATGATGATATAATTGATAAAATCACCTTTCCGGATGATCTGAAATAAAGCTGTGTTTTTAATATTTTTATCAACCATCAATAAATAAATTTAAAATGATAATTCATTACCGTCTTCTCATCTCTTTCCTTCTTTTCCCCCTCTTCCTGATTTCACAGGAAATTATGATTACTCATGGACCATACATCCAAGCTGTTTCAGAAAATGAGGTAACGATTGTATGGACAACAGATAGTGATGGTGTTTCGTGGGTTGAAATTGCTCCTGAAGGAAACAATAGTTTTTATGCACAGGAACATCCAAAATATTATGAAACCAGGAATGGTAATCGTGTCATCGGGAAACTACATAAAATAACTATTCCAAATCTGGAAAAAGGCACTACATATAGATACCGGGCCTTTACAGAAGCAGTTTTGAGTTATGAAGGCCATCGTGTTTTATTTGGCAATATAGCATCAACAAACGTCTATAGAACCAAACCGCTAAGATTTAAAACCCTTGATTCCGATAAATCTTCCATTTCTTTTTTGGTAGTAAATGACATTCATGGCAGAAATGATGATTTAAAAGCATTCAGTAAGCAGGTAAACTTTGATAACACCGATCTTGTATTTTTTAATGGTGATATGGTTTCTTCCATGAACAGCGAAGAACAGTTTTTTGAAGGCTTCATGGATAAAGCAGTAGAGCTTTTTGCTTCCGAAGTACCTGCCTTCTTTAGTCGCGGAAATCACGAAACCAGAGGCCCCTTTAGTGTTTATTTTCCCGACTACTTCCCCACTCCTACCGGTAAACTTTACTATTCCTTCCGGCAAGGGCCGGTGCATTTTATTGTACTTGATTGTGGGGAAGACAAACCAGATTCCGATATTGAATATTCGGGACTGGCACAATTTGATGCCTATCGTACCGAACAGCAAGAATGGCTTAAAAAGGAAATTGAAAAGGAAGAATTTAAATCAGCTCCCTACAAACTAGTGGTAGTTCACATTCCACCTATAGGCTCCGACTGGCATGGACCTAATGACCTTAGAAGGAAAATACTTCCCGTTTTAAAGGATCAGGGTATTACTGCCATGTTATGTGGCCATACCCATAGGTACCAATATGTTGAGGCTGATGGTCATGAAACAGATTTCCCCATATTAATCAATGCTCATAACAGTGCGTTTGAAGTTGACGCCAAATCTACTGCCATGACCATTGTAAGAAAAGATTTACAAGACAAAGAATTGAATCGATTTGTTTTGAAACCATAACCATTTTTAATTTCGATTCACGATATGTAATTAAAAAATTTTTTGTGTATTGCTTTGAGCAATCAGAGTTAAAAAGTAAAACATCTATCGGTAGCTTTTATCACTATGATGTTTCTCACCGGATCTTTGAACAAACCTAATCAAATGGGGAATCTGAGCATGTATTTCTACAGCTGTTGTAGGTATATATCAACACGCATTCTACTATTTGTGATTCCCTGTTTTTATTAATGCATTTATTTTAACTATGTTAGCAATTATACTGTTAAATTGGCATAAGGGTTGAAATTTATTTATAAAACAGGATGTATTACCTGTAGTTATTAACAAACTAAACAAATTATAAATTTTTTTAATCCTTATAAAAATGAAAGATTACTTTAAAATGAAATTATGGGGTGTTAGTTTTTATAAACCATTATTTAAAGAAGAACTAAAAAATGTATTAAGTACAACCAATGAAGAGAACCTGGTGAATGTGCTTATATACTGTTACAACAAATATTCCGATATGCATCCTGAAGTACTTGAAGAGGTTTTTTCAGAATACCGTAGAGAGCTAAATAAAGCAATATAAAAATAGTATGATATAAAGAATCAGATAATAAACAAGATACTTGGTTCAACTTTATATATTCGAAAAAAATAGGCAGAACGATGGACGCTTCATGAAGTCAATGCATGATTAAAACCCTTAATATAAAATATGGTCAGCATTGAAAAAATCTGTCTTGATTGGATTAGCGCTTGCGTTAATCCAATTTTTTTAAACAATATTCATAGGATTATTTAGAAAAAACATCTTTAGAATAAATTCTTCTTGAATGAAGGTTAATAAAAAGAAAGGGTAGAACGATGGACGTTTTTTTGAAGATAATTGATGATTACAAACCCTTAGTACCTATCGACATGTTTAAGTGATAAATTCCTATACTGGTCATAATATCCATTGTAAGGTCAATAGATTTCTTTTTATCATTTTCTTTAACTTTCCATTTTGTAATATTTCCTTTTGCAGTAATCCCTCCAATTCCATTATAACCTAATCCCGCATCCGAACCTATCTGAATGACTGCCGAGCCTTCATTAGCTTTTATAAAATTAATGGTTGAATTTACCGGTATACGATTACTATAACGGTTTTGTAGAAAATTCGATTCAGGCACAAATTCTCCATCTTTTAAAATTTCTTTATGAAATTGATAAATTTGTTCTCGTTCTGTATCTTTTTTTTCTTTTCTACTTAAATGATCTTTTTCCTGATAATAATTCGCACTTAAATTGAATGAAACAAAGAAAAGTAATATTACTGTAATATGTTGTCTAATAGTATGTTTAACCATAATCTTATCCTCCAACTTAAGTACATAAACAAATTACGTTCCATAGTTGAAAAAGAACTTTCCGTGAAGTATTCAATTTTTTGTTTCATTTAAAGAGAATAAATAGTAGTATTTATTTTAAGGATTATTATAGAAGTATTGAAAAAAAAGTAAATTTGCAAGCAGTACAGAAGCAAAAACTATCGACTTTATTACTAGTATAAACCAAGATGCATAAATGTTTTATCGAGTTGTGTGTTCAGCCAATTCCTATGGAGAGCTTTATTGCCTTTATGGCTATAATGGTTGCTGTAAGTACATCTGCTATTTTATGGAAATATAAAAGATCAGCTGAGGTTATATATTTAATTTTCATAGAAATACTAGCAGCAATATGGGCTTTTACCTCTGGCATGGAATTTTTAGCAGACACCCTGGAGATGAAAAAGTTCTGGTCCCAGCTCTCTTACTTCGGAATTGCATTTCTTCCTGTATGCTATTTTTTATTCTCTGTAGCCTTCAGTCAGAAGTTCCAATTCTTAAAGCCGCTTGTTATCACCCTGCTTTCCATTATACCGTTTCTCACCATTCCAATTGCTTTAACCAATGAATATCATCACCTGCTTTGGAAAAACGTTACATTAAGTGGTAATGAGTTGAATACCACTACCATTCAGCATGGTGTATGGTTTTGGGTTTTTTGGTCTTATTCTATTATGTTAGTTATTGTTGGATTATACAACCTTGTACTTTCCATTCATGAATTTTCATCCTACTATAAAAGTCAGGTATCAACATTACTAGTTGCAACCCTAATCCCCTTTATAGGTAATCTTATGTATATTACCAACCTTAACCCTATTCCGGGAATGGACTGGACGCCATTTATGTTCGCCTTTTCAGGATTAGTAATTACTTTTGGGATTGTTAAGTACCGTATGTTTGATTTGGTACCCTTTGCAAGAAACAACTTAATTGACACAATGACCGACGGGGTTATTATTGTAAATTCAGAAGGTTTTATTGAAGATTATAATCCGGCTATTAATACCATATTTGGAATAAGTAAGTCTGTCCGGCGTCGTAATTTCACAAAAGTTTTCTCTGATTATAAACCAATAATTGATGCAATCAAAAAAGAAGAAAGCACTATTGTTGAAATCACAGGAAATCAAAATGAGAAAGATAAAACCTATCAGGTGCAGGTTAAACCTATATATAATTCCACCAGACAATTTTCAGGTCATCTGATACAATTAAATGATATTACTTCATTAAAACATACCGAAAATAAATTAAAACAGGTAAACAAGAAACTTGAAGCTGAAGTGGAAGAGCGTGGCAGACTAATTGAAGATTTAGATGCCTTTGCTCATACAGTTGCACATGATCTTAAAAATTCATTGGGTTCCATTAATCATGTAGCAGAAATAATTGAGGAGTGCCTAATCGATGGAAATTTTGAATTACTCAATGAATTTTCCGGACACATAAAGGAATCGGCACAAAAAGCCATGCATATTACACATGAATTATTGCTATTGGCCACAGTTACCCATCATGAAGTTGAAAATAAACCACTTCAGATGCAACGCATTTTTAAAAATGCCAGATATCAATTAAAAGAATTAATTTACGAATCAAATGCAAAAATCAGCTATCCGGATGAATGGCCAGATGCCGTGGGGTATGCACCCTGGATAGAAGAAATTTGGGTAAATTATTTATCCAATGCACTGAAGTATGGAGGAACACCACCTGAGATTGAAGTTGGTGCAGAAAACGGAGATCATTATGTTCGTTTTTGGATACAGGATAATGGTAATGGTATTTTACCTGAGGATCAGGGACGGTTATTTAAGAAATACTCCAGGTTAGCCCCTGAAATAGCAGAGGGGTATGGATTAGGCCTTTCAATTGTAAAGCGAATTTCACGTAAACTGGGAGGTTTTGTAGGTGTTATCAGCTCAGGAAAGCCGGGTGAAGGTGCCTGCTTTTGGTTTGATTTACCAACAGCTAAAAAGAATCAAAGAAAAATATCTGCTTCTAAAAATTGAAGATTCCTTTTGAGCTTTAATAAAAAGCTGAACCTATAAACTTCAGATAATAATCATATCATAAATTTTTCCTCACTTGAGATTGCAGACATAGCATTTCTGTATTCGTTGATTAAGTCATTTATTATAACCTTAACAGGAAGTACTTCATTTATAAGTGAAGAAATCTGTCCTATTTCAAGTTCACCTTCTTCCAAATCCCCTTCAAATATTCCTTTTTTTGCTCGGCCTCTTCCCAAAAGCTCAAGAAGTTCTTCTATATGTGCACCCTTATTTTCAGCTTCCTGAACAAGATCAAAGAACTTATTTTTCACCAACCTCACCGGAGCAAGTTTTTTTAGAACAAGTTTAGTATCACCTTCTCTGATTTGGGTAATAAGTTTTTTAAATTCGGAATGGGCTGATGATTCTTCAGAGACAGCAAACCTTGACCCGATCTGTACACCGTCAGCACCAAGTACCATAGCTGCCAGCATAGATTGTCCTGAAGCTATACCTCCGGCTGCCATTAATGGAAGATTTGTAACCTTCCTTACAGATGGAATAAGCGTTAATGAGGTAGTTTCTTCTCTACCATTATGACCACCGGCTTCAAATCCTTCAGCAACAATTGCATCTACTCCAGCTTCCTCACTTTTAAGTGCAAACGTAGCACTTGAAACAACATGTACAACTATTATACCTCTATCCTTTAGCCAGTTAGTCCATTTCTTCGGACTTCCTGCTGAAGTAAAAACAATAGGCACCTTTAAACGATCAATGATATTCATGATCTGATCGATATCTGGATACAACAAAGGCACATTAACACCAAAAGGTTTATCTGTTGCAGCTTGAGCTTTTTGAATATGTAATTCAAGTGTTTGTGGATACATTGATCCTGCACCTATTAGACCAAGGCCTCCATTATTACTGACGGCAGATGCCAGCTCCCAACCCGAGCACCAAACCATTCCCCCTTGAATAATGGGATATTTTATATTAAATAATTTACAGATTTTATTCATTTGAGTCTATATCCAAAGAAGTTATTAAAGTAACTATGACGGTTGTTCGAGAGCCTCTTGCAGTAATTCCAAAAGAACTTCTCTTGAAATTCTCCGTTTCAATTCACCACCAATAGCAAATGAAACCGATCCGCGCTCCTCAGAAACAACTATCGTTATGGCATCAGTATTTTCAGTAATGCCAAGAGCCGCCCTATGCCGAAGTCCAAGTGCCTTATCAAGATCACGTTGAGTGAGCGGCAAGATACATCCGGCAGCAATAATCATGTTATCTTTTATTATTACGGCACCATCATGTAAGGGTGAATTTTTAAAAAATATTGTTCTTAATAATGAAGAAGATATAAGTGCATTTAATCTTTCACCTGTGCTTAATTGCTCGGTAAGCAACGAATTACGTGCTATTACTATTAATGCACCTGTTTTTGATTTAGCCAATGAGAAACAAGCATCAGCCAGAACTTCCACCTGCTTGGTCATGGCAAGCTTTTCCTTATTGGCTCCAAACAGCTTATCTATTGAAAATACCCTGTTTAAATTATAATTGGTTCCTATAAACACCAAAAACTTTCGGATTTCGGGATGAAAGACGATTATCAGAGCAAGTACCCCAACCCCAATAAACTGTCCCATAATGGATCCCAACAACTGCATATTCAGAGCTCTCACAACAAGCCATAGTAGATAAAGTGAGAACAAGCCAATCACAATATTGAAGGCAAGAGTTCCTCTGATGAGCCTATATAGCTGATACAAAAGCACTGCCACAAGCAGGATATCCAGAATATCAAGAAACCGTATCGTTATAAATAGAGGTATCAATTAACAGTAGATTTAAGGGCTTTATATATTTTAACAGCCTCAACAGCTTCTTTTACATCATGAACTCTCAACAGATCGGCACCTCCCAACAAAGCCATCATATTTACTGCAGTAGTACCATTTAGTGCCTCTTCAGGAGTTATTTGAAGCAATTTCCATATAAGAGACTTACGGCTGATGCCGGCCATAACAGGCAACTGGAATACTTTAAACGAATCAAGCTTGTTTAGCAGTTCATAATTATGTATTACATTTTTTCCAAAACCGAAACCCGGATCAATTATTACATCCTTGACTCCATATTTTGTAAGTTGCTTCACACGTTCACTGAGCCAATTTGATACTTCCCTCACCACATCATGATATTGAGGATCTTCCTGCATATTTTGAGGTGTACCTTTTATGTGGGTAAGGATATAAGGAACACTCATTTTTCCAATGGTTTCAAACATTTTAGAATCGAGTGTTCCACCCGAAATATCATTAACCACCACAGGGCCAATTTCTTCTATTACCCTTACAGCTACCCACGAGCGGAAGGTATCAACAGAAACTGGCAGTTCAGGAAAATTTTTCCGAATTGCATGCACAGCCGGTAATAACCTTTCAAGCTCAGTTTTTGTAGAAATAAGCGGAGCACCCGGTCGTGTTGACATGGCTCCAACATCAATTATAGCAGCACCTTCAACAACCATATTTTCTACATGACGGAGCAAGGTATCAGGATCCATTAATTTTCCACCATCGTAAAATGAATCGGGAGTTACATTCACAACTCCCATAACTACCGGTTCGGAAAAATGGATCAGTTCTCCGCCCAGGTTAATGGAGTTTTTCCTTTTCAGGAATTTACCCGCTGACTGGGTAATCAACATAGGCAAATGATTTATGTTATACAATACGTAGCTACAAAAGTATAATAAAACCTCCAAATTATACATTTTTTCCTATTTTTATGCCTCTTTATAAACTAGCATGGAAAAAACAAATCAGCAATACGATAAAGCAAAAGAAACCTGTAGAAAAGTATTTACAGATAAAATGAATGATTATGGTACAGCATGGCGGATATTAAGGCCAGCTTCCATAACTGATCAGATTTATATAAAGGCATCGCGGGTAAGAAGCATTGAAGAAAAAGGGATATCGAAAGTGAACGAAGGAGTCAGGCCTGAATTCATTGGTATAATAAATTATGCATTAATGGGATTAATTCAATTAGATTTAGGTCCTTCAGAAACTGAACTGAATAATGAAGAAACGTTATCACATTATGATACAAATTTTAAAAAAGCCAAATTATTGATGCAGGATAAGAATCACGATTATGGTGAAGCCTGGCGTAAGATGCGAATCAGTTCGTATACAGACTTAATACTAATGAAGCTTAAACGTATCAAACAAATAGAAGATAACCAGGGGCAGACAATCGTATCGGAAGGAATTGATGCTAATTATCTCGATATAATTAATTATGCAGTTTTTGCACTAATTAAGATAGATTTTAAAGAAGAAACAAAATAATGAAGGTTATACAACATTTTGCGCGAATTATTGTCGGACTGATCTTTATTTTTTCAGGTTTTGTAAAAGGTATTGATCCTTGGGGGTCAGCATATAAATTCTCCGATTACTTTTTGGCAATGAATCTCGAGTGGCTTCAATGGGCAGCTTTTCCTTTAGGAGTTTTGCTTTCGCTGGTTGAATTCACAATTGGTGCAGCACTTCTATTCAATACTTTCATCAAGCTTTTTTCATGGCTGGCTCTTCTATTCATGCTATTTTTTACAGGGCTCACGCTTTGGATCGCTTTAAATAATCCGGTAACCGATTGTGGTTGTTTCGGTGATGCCTGGGTTCTTACAAACTGGGAAACTTTCTATAAAAATGTAGTCCTGTTAATCCTTACGGGTATCATATTTTATAGACGAAAAATCACAGATCAAATTCCTGGTTTTAAAACAGGGTTAACTTTATCTATAATCTTTGTTCTAATATACGTATCCGTAGTGTTTTATTCATATAACCACCTGCCTGTAATTGATTTCAGGCCATATAAAACAGGAACTGATATTCGGGAAGCAATGGCAATACCTGCAGATGCTCCGCGTGATGAATATGACAATATATTTTACTATAGGAATAAAAATACAGGTGATATAGAAAAATTTACAGAAGAAAACTATCCATGGCAAGATTCTGTCAATTATGAATTTCATGACATGCAATCAGTTTTAGTTCGTGCAGGTTATGAACCTCCTATTCACAATTTCCGAGTTGAAACTCCTGAAGGTGACAATGTTCTTGAGTTTTTTATGGATGATGAAAATTATGTATTCATGGTAATTACCTGGGATTTAGAAAAAGCTCATAAAGAATCTCAGCAACAGTTGAATAAACTTGCTAACCTTGCTTTCGCCAACAACATGCAATTTATCGGGCTGACATCATCATTGTCAACAGAAATACAAGCTTTTAGTGAAAAACACAGTGTACCGTATGAGTATTTTCATACTGATGAAATCACTTTAAAAACAATTATTCGATCGAATCCGGGCTTAATGGTAATAAAGGACGGAGTGATTGTAAATAAATATCATTATAATGATATACCAACAACGGAACAATTTAAGCAGGAATTCATCAATTAATGGTTAACAGGTAAAACATTAACTATAAAAGAATCGGGCAATCCGGACGAAAGGCTTTAATTTTGTAAGAAACATTCACAATATATAATAATATGAGAAAGAAAGTAGTAGCAGGAAACTGGAAATGCAACACGAACCTGCAGGAAGGAATAGAGCTTGCCAAGGCTGTTAACAGTCTGGTAGCAGAAAAAGCTGCAGATGATGTTGTGGTAGTATTGGGAGTTCCATTTACCCATCTGAACAAGGTTGTTGAAACAGTAGACACAAACCGGATTGGTGTATCGGCTCAAAACTGTGCAGCCGAAGCAAGTGGTGCCTTTACCGGCGAGGTGTCAGCTTCCATGGTAAAATCAACAGGGGCTACATACGTAATCCTTGGCCATTCAGAACGCAGGGAATATTATGGTGAAACAAGTGAGGTTTTAAATAAAAAATTAACACTTGCACTTGAAAACGGCCTTACACCTATTTATTGCTGTGGTGAGCCTTTAGAAATTCGGGAAAATAATAATCAAAACGATTATGTGAAAAAACAACTCGAAGAAACAATATTCAAACTCCCTGAAAGTGAATTCAGAAAACTTATCCTGGCATACGAACCAATTTGGGCAATTGGTACAGGTAAAACTGCCAGTGCTGATCAGGCACAGGAAATGCATGCTTTCATTCGTTCATTGATTGTTGAAAAATATGGCGATAGTGTTGCTGAAGATACCTCTATCTTATATGGAGGAAGCGCAAAACCAGGAAATGCTAAAGAATTGTTCCAAAATTCAGATGTTGATGGTGGTCTGATTGGAGGTGCTTCTTTAAAAGCAGAAGATTTCTTAGGAATTATTAATGGTTTTTAAGCCCGAAGCTTATATTGTTACAAATACAAAAGATATTTAACAGCCGGAAGCATAATACTCCGGCTGTTTATCCTGACAAATATCTCTACAAGTTGATCCTGAACAACTTACAAATAATAATGTGCAAAGTCTAAAGAATATATTCAGCAAATTCTTCCTACTTTTATAATATTTAATTGCACTGATGGATTACATAAAAATTACAGTTAATATACAGGACGCAAAAGAATGGTTTACCGATGTACTTATTTCCGAAATGGGAAATATAGGATTTGAAAGTTTTGAAGAAACAGATGCAGGTCTTGAGGCATATATTTCCATAAAAGAATATGATGAGAAGAAGCTGACAGAATTATTCTCCTCTCAACCTGCTAATGAAATAATTAATTGGAATAAAGAAGTTATAAAAGATCAGAACTGGAATGAAGAATGGGAAAAAAATTATTTTAACCCCTTGGTAGTAGCGGAAGAATGTTTGGTACGGGCCCCCTTTCATAAAGATTATCCTCAATGCCGGTATGAAATAGTTATAGAACCTAACATGGCCTTTGGAACAGGAAATCATGAAACTACCTCCATGATGCTTGAAGCGATACTAAAAGAAGATATTGCAGGTAAAGATGTACTGGATATGGGTTGTGGTACAGGAATTTTAGGAATACTGGCTTCAATGAAGGGAGCAAAAAAAGTTTTAGCCATCGATATTGATGAATGGCCGGTAAAAGGTACCCTTGAAAATGCAAACCTTAATAATGTAGATAATATTATAGTGAAACAAGGAGATGCAGCATTATTAGGAAATGAAAGGTTTGATGTCATCTTAGCTAACATCCACAAGAATGTTTTGATCCAGGACCTGCCTAAGTATGCTGCCGTACTAAATAAAAACGGAAAGTTATTTATGAGTGGCTTTTACAAAGAAGACCTTGATCCTATAACAACTGCAGCTCTCTCAACAGGATTAAGGGCAGCCGGCCATCAGGAAAAAAATCGTTGGATAATGGCAGCTTTCCATAATTAGCCGGATAATTTATCAGGCTTTTTCATCTCCCAAACTTCAAGGTCACGTATATCATTTCCATCAATAATAAATCTGACCGCTGTACTAACTTTATGAAATCCTCGTAATCCTGCTGCTCCCGGATTTATATGCAACAGATTGAGTTTTTTGTCATAAATCACCTTTAAAATGTGTGAGTGTCCACTGATAAAAAGCTTTGGTGGATTTGCAAGTAATTCATCCTTAATTTTGCGATCATATCTACCAGGATACCCCCCGATATGTGTTATCCAAACATCCACTTTTTCGCACATAAATCGCTGATGTAAAGGATATACCGCACGAACATCCTGTCCGTCGATATTACCATAGACCCCTCTTAATTTTTTAAAGTTTGCCAGTTTATCAGCGGTTTGAAGATCACCAAAATCTCCTGCATGCCATATCTCATCCACATTTTCAAAAAAATGAAATAATCTTTCATGCAAAAAATAATGGGTATCAGATAATATTCCGATCCGTTTCATTTCAAAAGTTATAAATCATTTTGTTCCGATGGCCCAAAATAAACTAAATTTGATGAGTATTGTTCGATAAGCAGTATGTTTAGTTAATTGAATTATTTCAAAAACAAATCAACAAAAAGATGAAAAGAATCATATTGGTCAGGCATGCCAAGGCTGTAGGACATGGATACGATGATGACATTAACCGGGACCTAAGAGAAAGTGGAATAATTGATGCACAAAAAGTAAGTAAAGAATTGCTCAACCGGGGAATAGTTCCTGATAAGATAATTACGAGCCCGGCATTAAGGGCAATCAAAACAGCACATATTTTTGCTGATACTTTTGGATATGATAAAAGTAACATTCGGAAAATACCGGATATCTATAGCGGCCTGACAACTGATGAGTTTATAGAAATATTAAAAAAATTACCCAAAGAGCTGAAGTCTGTCTTCTTTTTTGGACATAATCCTGATTTTGAATATTTTGCTCAGAATTTGATGACCGGGTTTATGCAGGAAGTCCCTACCTGTGCTGCCATTGTAATAGAGTTTGATATCGAAATTTGGGAAAAAATTGCTCCCCGAACGGGTATGCTGGCACTTCGGGTTGTTCCAAAAGAACTAGAATAGCCTGAGAAAAGGAAGTTCAAGTAAATCAATATTCAATTGCTGATAATATATAAGGGAAATTACTTATTTTGAACAAAAATTCGATCTATTCCACAATTTAAACTTAATAAGTAGGTTTAACTAAATCAGAAATACCAGATTATTCCGGATGATAAAAAGGCTGTTTTTATATGTTTTGTTGATACTTGCTTCTATGCAGGGTTATGCTCAAAGCAGTAATGCCACCATTAGAGGAACTGTCATTGATCAGAATGGCGAACCTATAGATATGGTAAACATAGGATTAAAAGATTATCCATTGGGAACTAGTTCAAATCGTGAAGGAAGATTTCTTTTACGAGTACCTGCAAAAAGAGAAATTATACTCATTTTTTCAGCATTGGGCTATTTAACTGTTACTGACACTTTGCTGGTTAATGCTAATGAGCCGGCTCTAATTGAAATTGTCATGCCGGCAACTGACCTTCAACTATCAGAAATAACTATCATCGAACATCAACGTGCAAATGGCAGTGTAGTCAGAATTGATCCTAAATTCCTGAATGTTTTACCCGACGCTGCAACCGGGGGAGTTGAAGCTCTATTAAAAACATTGCCAGGAGTATCAACAAATAACGAACTTAGTTCACAATATACAGTACGAGGTGGTAACTTCGATGAGAATCTGGTGTATGTAAATGATATTGAAATATACCGCCCATTCTTAATAAGAGCAGGACAACAGGAAGGACTCAGTTTTATAAATAGTGATTTAGTGTCTGCGATAGATTTTTCTGCAGGTGGATTTCAAGCCCGTTATGGTGATAAAATGTCTTCAGTTTTGGATATAAAATATCGAAAACCCAGCGACTTCAGAGGTTCTGCTTCTGCAAGCTTATTAGGAGCCACTGCTCATTTTGAAGATGTTACTATCAATGGCAGGCTAACACATATTTCCGGAATCAGATATAAAACAAATCGCTACTTGTTGGGCAGTTTGGATGAACAAGGTGATTATAATCCACAATTCATGGATTTTCAGACTTTCATCACCTATCAGTTTTCACCAAAATTTGATGTTTCATTTTTAGGAAATGCATCTCAAAACCAATATCAATTTATTCCTCAAACCCGCAGAACCACTTTTGGCACATGGAATATTCCTTTAAATACTTCCATTTATTTTCAGGGTCAGGAAATTGATAAATTCAACACTTATTTAGGTGCATTATCAGCTAATTATCATCCAAATCTAAACCTTAATCTGAAGTTTATTTTATCGGCATTCAATACGTCTGAACAAGAGACTTATGATATTTTGGGCCAGTACTATCTTAATCAGTTAGAACGTAACATGAGTTCTGAAGAATTTGGTGATAGCATTTTAAACCTGGGTGTTGGAACTTTTCTAAACCATGCCCGTAATTATCTTGACGCCGGAGTATTCAGTTTTGCTCATAAAGGTGCTTATAATTCAGAAACCCATTTATTAAATTGGGGAATAAAATTTCAACATGAACGATTCTCTGATAAATTAAATGAATGGATCTATCGCGATTCAACCGGCTATTCGCTTCCATATTCCGACAGTCATGTACAGCTATATTATTCTTTAAGTGCCAAGAATAAATTAAGTTCAAATCGGATTACCGGATATCTTCAAGATACCTGGAGTCTGCCACTTTCAACCGGAGATCTATATTTAACAGGAGGATTACGTGCTAATTATTGGAGCTTTAACAATGAATTATTAATCAGTCCCAGGGCATCGGTAAGTTATTATCCTCAATGGAAAAACAAAGTCTCATTCAGCTTATCAGGTGGTATTTATTATCAGTCCCCTTTATTTAAAGATCTAAAGAACCTCGATGGATCTGTTAATTATCAGGTTCGGGCTCAAAGATCCTATCAGGTTATTGCAGGAGCTGATTATCTGTTTTCTGCGTGGAGCCGTCCCTTTCGGTTTACAACCGAAACTTATTACAAATCACTTGATCGGTTAATTCCTTATCAGATCGACAACGTACAAATAAGATATAGAGGCGAACAGCAATCGAAGGGATATGCGACAGGAATTGATATGAAAATTAATGGAGAATTTGTAAGTGGATTGCAATCGTGGGCGAGTCTTTCTCTTATGAAAACCGAAGAAAATGTTATTGGTGATGCTTACGGTTATCTCCCCCGCCCTACTGATCAATTATTAAATTTCAGCCTTTTCTTCCAGGATTACCTTCCCGGAAATCCAACCTATAAAATGCAACTTTCGGGATTCTATGGCAGCCGGCTCCCAACTATACCCTTTCACACGCAACATTATCACGAGGTGTTCAGAATGCCACCTTACAGACGTATTGATCTGGGAATTTCAAAAATTCTTATTAGCCCTACTGCCCCAGGCAAAAATAATTTTTTCAAGCATATAGATGATATGTGGGTAAGTCTTGAAGTATTTAATCTGTTAAACATCAATAATACTATTTCCTATTTTTGGGTTTCCAGCAACTATGGCGATCAATTTGCAGTACCTAATTATTTGACAGGGAGAAAAATAAATCTAAAGCTGTCAATTGGATTTTAAGTTAATTCCTGCTTGGTGACCTTCTCTATGAATAATTGCCAACTTTTTATAATCATTATCTTTGCTTCATGGCAGGATTTCTTGATCAGGACATAAAATTTCTACCAGGTGTAGGCCCTAAACGTGCTGCGTTATTGGAAAAGGAGCTAAAGATTAAAACCTTTGGTGACCTTCTGTATTATTTCCCATATAAATATATTGATCGTACCCGGTTTTATAAAATTTCAGAGGTTCATTCCCAGATGCCTTATATACAAATTAAAGGACAGATTATATCAATAGAGACTGTTGGAATGGGAAATAAGCAACGCCTCACAGCCCGTTTTTCGGATGGAACCGGTTCTATTGATCTAATCTGGTTTCAAAGTATAAAATGGCAAAAAGAGCATATTGAAAAAAATAAAGTTTATATAGTTTTTGGCAGGCCTTCAGAATTTAACGGGAGGGTTAATGTTGTGCATCCTGAATTAGAAACAGAAGAAGAAAAGCAGTTAAAACCTTCAGGCTTATTTCAGGCTTTTTATGTTACCACCGAGAACATGAAAAAGCAGTATATGAACTCGCGAACAATCAATAAGCTTCAATTAACTCTTATCAATCTGATGAAAGGGAAAGTTGATGAAAGCCTACCTTTTGATGTTGTAAAAAAATTAAAGCTCATGTCGCTTGAAGCGGCTCTTACATGTATCCATAAACCCGAAGATACAGTTGAATTAAAAAATGCCCGATTTAGATTAAAATTTGAAGAACTATTTATCATTCAATTAAAAATATTGGCCTTAAAACAAAACAGGGAGAATAAATTTAAAGGTTTTAGATTTGAAAAAGTAGGTTATAATTTCAATAAATTTTATAACAACTTTTTGCCATTCTCACTAACAGGTGCTCAAAAAAAAGTACTAAAAGAAATCAGGCGTGATTTGAACCGAAACATACAAATGAACCGCTTGTTACAGGGTGATGTGGGCAGTGGAAAAACGCTGGTTGCATTAATGACCATGTTAATTGCTGCAGACAATGGCTTTCAAAGTTGCCTGATGGCACCAACTGAGATCCTTGCACAACAACACTATAATTCAATATCAGGTTTTCTAAAAGGAATGGCTCTCGAAACAGGGTTATTAACCGGATCGACTAAAGTAGCAGAAAGAAAAGTATTGCATGAAGCACTTGAATCAGGTAGATTATCAATTTTAATTGGTACCCATGCTTTGATAGAAGATGTAGTTGCATTTAAAAATTTAGGATTGGTTGTGATTGATGAACAGCATCGGTTCGGAGTTGCCCAACGTGCCAAATTATGGCAAAAAAATGAACTTATTCCACCTCACGTATTGGTTATGACTGCCACTCCTATTCCCCGTACCTTAGCCATGACTGTCTATGGTGATTTGGATAGTTCTGTAATTGATGAATTACCACCCGGACGAAAACCAATAGAAACATATCATTTTTTTGAAAACAAGCGTAAACAGGTTCATAACTTTTTAAGACAACAGCTTACGAACGGACGTCAAATCTATATCGTTTATCCCTTAATTTCAGAATCTGAAAAAAGCGATCTTAAAAATCTGGAAGAAGGGTACAGACATATAACAGCTGCATTTCCCGATATACCAACAGGAATTTTACATGGACGTATGAAGCCTGCACAAAAGGAAAATGCCATGCAGAAATTCAAAATAGGAGAAACCAGAATATTAGTAGCTACTACTGTTATTGAAGTTGGGGTTGATGTTCCAAATGCAACTGTTATGGTAATTGAAAGTGCAGAACGCTTTGGATTATCGCAGTTGCATCAACTCAGAGGGCGCGTAGGCAGAGGTGCTGAACAATCGTTTTGTATTTTAATGTCATCCTACAAAATAAGTACAGAAAGTAAAAAGCGACTAAGTACAATGGTTCGCACAAATGATGGTTTTGAAATTGCTGAAGTTGATATGAAACTTAGAGGACCAGGTGACCTTGAAGGAACACAACAGAGTGGTATTGGTTTTGACCTTAAAATTGCCAATCTGGGCAGGGATGGAGAAATATTAAAGCTTGCACGAAATATAGCAATAGAAATTCTTTCGGAAGATCCTTATTTAAAAATGGAAAAAAACCTTATATTGCTAAATACATTGCGTACAAAGCAAACTGATTTTGATTGGAGCTCAATTAGCTAAAACATAATCAAATGGAAAAAATATCTATACCTGGAAGTGAACTGAGGCTATCACCATTAGCTTTTGGCGCATGGGCAATAGGTGGATGGTTTTGGGGAGGTACTGAAGAAAATAAATCGTTGCGCGCAGTACAAAGTGCTATTGAAAATGGCATGACTACCATTGATACCGCACCTGTTTATGGATTTGGCCAAAGTGAAGAATTTGTAGGCAAGGCTATTATGGGTAAACGTGAGAAAGTACAAATTCTTACCAAATTCGGCTTAAGATGGGATAAAAGCTCAAGTTATGTCCATTATGAAAAAACAAAAGACAATCAAGGTAATGAATTAACAATTTACCGAAGTGGCCGGAAGGAAAGCATCATTGAAGAATGTGAAAATTCACTTAAAAGACTTAAAACGGATCATATTGATCTGTATCAGCAGCATTGGCCCGATCCACATACCCCAATAGAGGAAACCATGGAAGCAATTGAAATACTAAAAAAACAGGGTAAAATACTAGCAGCAGGTGTGAGTAACTTTTCGGTTCCTGAACTTGAAAAAGCTCAAAAATATGGAAGACTGATTTCAAATCAGGTTCCATATAATATGCTTAATCGTGAGATAGAAATAGATCTGGTGCCTTACTGTATTGCCAATAGCTTGTCAATAATTGCCTACAGCCCCATGCAACGTGGTTTATTAACAGGTAAAATTACAAAAGATTATAAGTTTAATGAAGGTGATAACCGTCCTGATACTCCCTTATTTAAAGAAAAGAACTTAATAAAAATTAATAAGTTTCTACGAGAAATAAATGGAATTGCAAAATCCAAAAATGCAACACTGGCACAAATTGTATTACGATGGACAATGTATCAACCCGGCATAACTTGTGTATTAGCCGGGGCACGAACTGAATCACAGGTATTTGAAAATATAAAGGCTTCTGATATTCATTTTAGCTGTGATGAGATGAAATTAATAAATACCAAGTTCAATTATCTTGCAATAGAATTGCAGAATCAGAAAATGGTTGTAAATTAGTACAAGTTAATTGTTTAAAGTGAAAGGATGGATAATAACAATTTAACCAGAAGAAATTTTATTAAGACGACAGGTGCAGTAACTGCCGGTGCTTTATTAACACCTGCCATTGCTTGCAGTAGTACGTCAGCTTATGATGCAAAGGACATTCCTACAGTTATGCTTGGAAAAACAGGAGTCAGAATACCACGCCTTATTATGGGTTTAGGGAGCCGCTTCTTAGCAGTAGATGAAGACAAAGGACTTGAAATTCTGGAAACTGGTTTGAATAAGGGGCTCTATCACTGGGATACAGCAGCATCTTACGGAGGTGGTGATGTGTGGAGTGAAGAACGGGTAGGTAAAATATTGAAAAATGTTCGTAACCGGGTGTTTTTATCCTCCAAAGTCGGTGACCGTAATGCTGATGATGCCAAACGGACTCTTGAAACCAGTCTTAAACGACTTCAAACAGATTACATCGATTTATACCAAGTACATAGTGTAGCTAATGAAGAAGAAGTCAGACGTTTTGGGGACAAAGATGGTGTATTGCCTGTTCTGAAAAAATATCAGGAGGAAGGAGTTATTAAACATATTGGATTTACCGGCCATACTTCAGCAGCAGCTATGAAGCTGGCAGCCGAAATGTATGATTTCGACACTATGTTAATTGCCTTAAACCATCAGCACAAAGGTAAGCAGCCTTTTGAAGAACAACCGGTACCTTTTGCAGCCCAAAAAGGAATGGGGGTACTTGGCATGAAAGTTATACGTCCAAGAGAAACTGTCACTACAATTGAAACCGATGACTTGGTACGTTATGCCCTCAGTCTTGAAGACATCACTGCCATTGTAATAGGAATTGACAGCCTCGATGTATTGAACAAAAACATTTCAATTGTCCAGTCGTTCAAACCTTTGAGCACAGAACGTATGAATGAACTAAGGGCCGAATTGGAACCATTCTATAATAGTAATAAGCTTCCATGGATGCAAACAGGATACCGTGACGGTATGCTAATGGCATAAAATAAATTACTTCAAATTCAAAATAGGCTGTCTCAGTAATGAGATGGCCTTTTTTATAGCATCAAACCCAAAACATCCCATGAATCCAAAAGAAAATCATATAATATGGTACGATTTAATTCAAAAGAGTAATCATATACCAAACAAAGCCCATTAGTTTGCGGAATAGTTGATCTGGTCAAAGCATTATAATTGCGGAACAGATGATCCGGCTACAGTCTCCTGGCTCCAACGGATCATAATCATCAGCATAGGGTGAAGCCCTATGAAGAGATAGCCACCATACTTTTATAGCTCAATTGGAGCTGAAGAAGAATTTATGATTGTTGGAGAATTCACATCACCTAAACATTCAATCAACAAATTGCAATAATTATCAATCACCACACGGCTACACCCCGGGTTTATGATGGTGTATGCTGGGTGATGAAGATTGATGTTCCTTTATTGACTAATACCTTCGGTATACCTCGTCCAGTCCCGGAACATTATTAAAAATGCATTTACTGGTCACCGACTGGACTTGGACTGGACTTGGTATGGAGAAAGTATAGTTTTTTGACCCAATTTTGATTCAAAAAATTGAGCAAAAAAATATCTGACCATAAAAATTTATACTTCATATGAAACATAAATATTACAGTCAGGTAATTTAAAATATATCTTATTAGATAAAACTAATGGTAAATTTATTCAATAGCTTTCAACCAGGCTTCTGCCATTAACTGTGCACCGGCCATTGAGGGATGGACTCCGTCGCCAGTCCAATAGGTTGCAGGAGCATATTTAACTGCTTCATCAAAAACTGATTGAAAAGGTATCCAAATAGCATCAAATTCTTCTGACATTTTTTTTGCAGCTGCACGATACTGCCCCATAGGTTCAGCCCAGCTTTCATCAACTGCTGAAGTACCAGGAACAGAAAATGGCTCACAAATTACCAATTTAACTTCTGGAAGCTGTTTTTTTGTATCCTGAAGTAATGCCCGATAATCATTTTCGTATACTTC
>DASRQG010000207.1:0-4593 GCA_035645995.1 Mariniphaga sp.
TCAATCACATTCCTTTATTTTTAGCACCCATGGAGGATGTTACTTACAAATCTTTTCGCTGGATGTGCAAAAAATATGGTGCTGATGTAATGTATACTGAATTCATTTCATCTGAAGCTTTGGTACGTGATGTAAAAAAGTCGAAAGAAAAGATGGTATTATATGATTTCGACAGGCCTGTAGCCATTCAGATATATGGGCACAACATCAGCTCTATGGTTCATGCGGCACAGGTAGCAGAGGAGCTACAGCCCGATTTTATCGATATAAATTTTGGATGCCCCATGAAAAAAATTATCCGTCATGGAGCAGGAGCAGCAATGTTACTTGATTTACCAAAGATGCAGGAGATGGCAGCGCAAATTGTTAAAGCTGTAAAGTTACCGGTTACTGCAAAAACGCGCCTCGGTTGGGACGAAGGAAATAAACCCGTCATTGAAGCGGCACTTCGTTTACAGGATGCAGGGATTGCAGCTTTGGCAATCCATGGACGAACACGCGAACAAATTTATTCAGGTGTGGCAGATTGGTCATTAATAGGGGCTGTAAAGAATCATTCTGACATCAACATTCCCATTATCGGAAACGGAGATATTACCAGTGCACAAAAAGCCAAACATTTTTTGGAAGAAACCGGTGTCGACGGACTAATGATTGGCCGTGCATCTATTGGCCGCCCATGGATCTTCAGAGAAGTACAACATTATCTTACGACCGGAGAAATATTACCTGCTCCAAATGTGGCAGAAATAGTTGAGAATGTAAGGGAGCAGCTCCAACTAAATATGGACTGGAAAGATAATGAGCGAGCTGCAGTTTTAATGATGCGAAGACATTTTGCTAAATATTTTCCCGGTTTACCAAACTTCAGAGACCTTAAAATACGCCTGTTACGGGCAGAGACAAATGACCAGGTTCATGAAATTCTGGATGAAATAACAGAGACATATATGGATGTCAGGCCTGAATTCAATTAAAAACAGGAGGGTAATTAGAATATTACATTATTCATTAAGCAGTTGTTTAAACCATCCCCCCTCACTTATCGCATCATTAGCTTCAAACCCTCACTTGCTGAAACATCACCTGGATTATTCAACTTCACTTTATTAAAAAGAACTGTTGCCTGATTGAAATTCCCGGTAAAGTAATACGTCCATGCCAACATTAATAAACCATCATAATCAAAGGGATAAAGATCAACTACCCTCTTAAAAAGCGGCATGGCAATATCATATTGTTTCCGCTCGTAATAAATCATCCCTAAACGAAACATGGCAATGGTGTTATTAGGATGAATTTCCAAAATATCTTTATAAACAGCAATTACTTCATCCCATTTACCAATTGCGGCAAGGGGAAGTATTAAACCAAATCTGGCTTCTTCGGAATAAGGCATTAGTTGTTGTGCCGTCATATAGTATTCAACTGATTCATTCAACTGGCCTGAATTGTACATCAACCAACCAAGTCTTAAATTAATTTCATAGGATGATACATTATATACCTCCTGAAGATTATTAATTGCAGCAACAAAGTCTTGTTTCTTCTCATTTTCATAGCTTCTGGCAAATGCCTGCTCCACTATTTCATTGGTAGATTGTCCTTCAGCAATGAAATTTCCTGCAATTAAAATTGTGATTAATATAACTTTTAAAAATTCCATATAATGCCCCCTGTTAGTGTATGCCTGGTAAAATCATATTGCAGATTGTTTTGCATTACATAGTTGGAATAAACTGAGTAATTCTCTTTTACATCCTGCACTAAATAATGGATAACAAAATTGTACTTTTTATTCATCCGAAAATATAAACTACCTGATAACTTTTGATCTGAGACTCCCGGGAAATTAGATACCACATATCCCGATGACTCTATAAAATTTTCCATTTCTCCTTTTAAATACTGGCCATACAGATGTACTCTGCCTACCTGGGTACCAGCTGAAACGCCAAATGTATTATAAGCTATCCCCTTTTCATCACTGCTTTTTAAATAGATGCGGGGCGTTATATAAAAATCCAGATTTGAAAATGGATAAACTGTTATCCATCCCGAAAATTGAGAGAATTGGATATTTGAAATATTAGCATAATTATACTCCACTCCGGGCGAAAAATTTCCAAAATGCGACCAGGTTGATAATGAAAATACCTGATCAGAAAATGAAGTATTTAAATTTCTGAATGATGGCCTGTTATTGTAATATCCACCATAAGCGTATGAATATTCTCCCCAAATCAAACTCACAGAAGGTGAAACATACCATTTCCTTCCTATTGTGATATCAGGACTTATATAATATTGAAACTGAGAAGTTCTTGCAGGAAAGGAATGTCTCCCCTGCCAATCTACCATTTGGTTACGAGATATGCCAATATATGTAATACTATGATCAACGCTAACAGATGGGGCAATCCGGTGAGACAAATCAATAGTTTCGAAGTGGTAATTCTTTAAATAATAAGCTTCACCATAATCATCACCGACATTAGCCTGCTGCCCGTGTGAAGCCGATTCTAAAGATTTAAGGTCGGCATTGAAACTATATCCAATATTTACACTGGCCCCTGTTATTGATTTGTTGGAATATCCAATCTTATCTTTTACGGCAGGAGAAAAGGATGCGGCTAGTTTATATGCTTCTCCATATTCTCCTCCTAAAAGCAAACTATAATACATATATTCCTGTAGCCATTCAAAAGAATGATCTTTTACCCAAGCCTCTCTGAACCAACCAGATGCTTTTCTGTGTTTTCTTAAGTTATAATATGCTATTCCTGTTCGTGCCTCAAGATAAAAAAAATCAATACCCTGAAGACGAGCTGTCTCTGCATATGTTATTAACTTCTCCCATTGCCCATTTAGATAGAGTTCATAGGAAGTTTTATCAACTTCAGGAACAGTTAACTTTTGCTGTCCGTTTGCAGTTATAACCAACAGCACAGAAAAAATTATTATTCCAAATCGTTTTTGCATATCAATTCTAATTTTACATCTCTGAAGTTTATACAAATATTGATTTCACTGTTTTGATTAATGTCAATAAAGCTACTAATTTCATCGATGTAATTGCCACCTGCTGAACGGAAAATACCTGCCTTCATTTTTATATGGTCAGGTGCAAGTATATCATCGGATTCGCGGATTACAAGTTTATATTCGGATTTCAAAAACAAAATACCCGGTGCCAGAATATCCTGTAGGAATTTGAGCATTCCTCCAAACATCATATGAACGGGGATATAATCTTTTATGCTGCTGTTGGGTTGAATACTTATTGGAACTTTAAACAAAGTCAGGTAAAACCAAAATAATGGAGAATTTTTATCCCCTCTGAAATTTGTAAAAAAGTGCATATCACCCTGGTTGTACAAAAAAGCAATTGCACCAGTTTGAGAACATCTGATAAAGGAATTATTATATTCATCTGTTTCTATAGTCCAGATGTATTCGCCAGATCGCTTTTTCCATTTTGCTGATCCTGAATTCACACTAAAGGTAACCTGCATTCTGCTTCCGGGAATAAAATGCAATGCTTTTGACAGAATTTCATTTTTCTGAGGATTAGATAGAATTTGATCTATAACAGGATAATCAAAAGCCTTTAATGCATATCCCGAATCTTCTTTAAGTAAATAATGGCCAAAGGGATATTCTATGGTAGCAGACCCAATATAAGGGTTCGATTGAAACTGAAAGTGTAAATGCGGATACGGTGACCGGCCTGAGTTTCCACATTGCCCGACAATCTGTCCCTTTTTCACAAAATCATCCTTTTTTACTTTGACTGATCCGGATTTTAAATGACTTAATTTCGAATACAAATATTCAGTATGCTTAATTACAACTGTATTACCCCAATTATCCCTGACATTCACATCACCAATTTGATTATCGTGAATTGAATCAATAACTGTAACAACAATACCATCGGCTGGTGCCAGAACAATTTTTCCAAAGCAGTAATAGTCTTGAACCTGATTACCTGAATTCTGATATTGCTTTCCTTCCCGATCAAGTATAACAAAATCCCACGCATGCCTCCATGCAGCTTTATGTGTGTACTGTCCATTATGTCCCTGGGTAACCGTCCACTCACCATAAAAAGGCATAGCTGTAGAAACAGGATACTTTGCCGGAAACCTCAATATGTTGCCTGTATAAAGATAAAGGTTCTTTTCGGGTGACCCCATTTGAACAGGTGGCTCAACCAGATAGCGAGAACGTTTTTCCCTTAATTTTAAAGTGTATAAAAACATTAACACAATTGCGTTGAAAGGTAATGAATACGGAGAAACCCTAAAGTACATAAATAGCTGTTGAGTACTAATGGTTATTAAAACGACTGCAGGAAGTAACAGGATTATCCAACCAAAGCTGGTCCTTCCGGGTATTAAATAATAACCACCTAACGCTATTGCAGTAAGTATATAATTAAAACCGATAAAAGTATAACTTAAAGAATCAAAATCAATACCAACTGCACTATAGAACAGATACGCTGTACCATATCCTAAAAGTGAAAGAATAAAAGTTATTCTTGAATAAATAAGTAATCCCAGAGTAATCAAAATACCAGCTAGTAAA
>DASRQG010000208.1:0-6028 GCA_035645995.1 Mariniphaga sp.
GCCGGTTTGCCCGCAATTCGTGGCTAATTGATAATGTATTCAATTACAGCTTACCACTAGACAATGATCTGCATTCACTTAAACTTACTTTCATTCAAAGTGCAGAAGAGGATCTGCAGAAAACTACAGGACTTGGCTTTATCAATTCAACTTCCGATTTATTCGGTTGGAATGTAGCTGCTGATTCTGAAATAGATAACGTAACAAGAAATATTACACGTACCCGAACGATCTCCTTTGCAGGCCGTTTACACTACAACCTGCTCGATAAATACATGCTTACAGCAACACTAAGAAGAGATGGTGCTTCGGTATTTGGAAGTGACAATAAATGGGGAAACTTCCCTTCAGCAGCAATAGGATGGCGTATTAATGAAGAGTCGTTTTTGCAACAAGCCGATTGGATCGATCTGCTTCGTTTACGTGTTAGTTATGGGGTCGTAGGGAACTGGGCTATCCCGGCATACCGGACACTTGGCCTGGCTGACAGCAGGGAATACTTATTTGACAATATGCTGGAAGTGGGTTACCTTCCAAGCAACCAGTTATTAAATCCTGATTTAAGATGGGAAACCACAGGGTCATTCAACTCAGGAATAGATTTTACTGCTTACAACGGACGTTTAAATGCTTCCATAGAACATTATAGAACAAACACTACCGATTTGCTCATTCAAAGAACTGTGCCTTCAATAACAGGATATGAGCGTATGTGGGACAATCTGGGTGAAACTGCCAGTCGTGGTTGGGAGTTTGGATTAAATGGAAGAGTAATAGATACCCGTGACTTTATGTTGAAGCTCGGTGCCACCATATCTACCCAAAACAATGAAATCGTAAAAATTGACGGTCGTGTAGATGAAGATGGGAATCCTTTAAATGACCTGACAAACAATTGGTTTATCGGTGAACCTATCAATGTAAGTTACAATTATGTATTTGGTGGAATTTGGCAGGAAGACGAAATTGAAAATATAACCGAAGATGATTATCTGCCAGGGGATGCAGCTCCACAGGCAGGAAGCGTTAAACTTGCCGATTACAATGGTGATGGTAAGATAACTACCGACGACAGAAAAATCTATAATCTCGACCCTAAATGGTATGGTACTTTCAATGTTTCAGCATTATATAAAGGATTTGATTTAACAGCTGACTTTTATACCGTACAGAATGTTATCCGAAATAACCCTTACCTCTATAATTTTGATCAGGGTGGTAATTTAACCTCACGCAGATATGGAATGAAAAGAGATTATTGGACACCCGAAAATCCAACTAATAACGCACCACGTCCACAATATACTGCTTCAGTACCGTTCTTTGGCACTTTAGGATACCAGGATGCATCTTATATAAGAATGCGTTCATTAACCTTTGGATATACCCTTCCCGAATCATTTACCAAAAATGTAATGATCCGGAAAGCCAGGTTTTACTTTACAGGCACCAACTTATTTACTTTAACTGATTTCTTATCGTATGGGCCTGAAAGTTCTCCCGGATCATATCCTGAAGCTCAAACATTCACTTTTGGTGTAAATCTATCCTTTTAGAAATAAAAATTAATCAGAATGTATAAAATGAAAAAATCAATATTTTTTATTACCAGCTTGTTGCTTTTGGCAGTAACCTATAGTTGCCAGGATTTCCTGCTTGAAGAATCAGAAACAAGCTTTACAGCAAAATCATTATTTGAAACCCCCGAAGGTTTGGACAAGATGGTTGTTGCTCTTTATGATTATGAGAGGGGAATTCTGCGAGCAGGAAACTCAAACGGATTCCTTGGAGCACATATCTATGGAGAACGTACCACCGATCTGAACATTTTCTTTACTGGCGATGATGCCAATATAAGCCGCTATACTTCACCTGGTCCTTCCGGTAATATTCGTGGCCTCCTATACAGTCCGTTCTGGAGGCACCGGTACTATATAATTGGCCGTACCAATGAAATCATCCATTATGGCGGGCAATTAGGAGATGATGCAGCTGTTTCGGTAGCTGAAGCTAGTTTCTGGAGAGCCTTTAGCTATTATCAACTGTTCGCACGCTTCGGACGTCTATATTTAAGTAATGAACCCATTACAAAAGACAATCTCGAAGACATCTCTTATACCCCGGCCGACAGTACCGAAATTTTTGAATTAATGTATAATGACCTCGACAGAGCAATCAGCGGGTTAAACTACAGGCCTTATCTCAACATGGAAGGAAGAGTTACAAAAGCAACAGCATTACACCTTAAAGCCTTGGTAGCAGCCTGGGCTAAAGATTGGGAACTAGTAGCTGAGTGTGTGGATGCAATTGATAATGATCCGGAGCATAATCTTTCTTTAGTTGCTAACGCAGCAAATATCTTTAACAGTTCAAACCTCTCTACTTCAGAAACTTTATTTGTACTAAAGTTTTCAAATGAACGTGGTGGCGGATCCGGTCATCGACTAGCTGAACATTATGTAAACAGAATGGCGAACTTTGCATATACCTGGCAACCTGATGCACGATATAATGTTGAAAACCTTGGAAGATCAACAGCATGGGCAGCACCTAACAGTTATCTTATCTCACTGTATGATGAACAGGATGAAAGATTAAATGCATTCTATAAAAGATACTATACATATCAAAATCCGGATGAATTAATCTCAATCCCTCCGGCTCAGCCTGTAGTTGATCCTGCATCAGGGTTAACAGTTGAACATTCTACTTATAATTTCACAGATGAACCATATACCGTTCAAATTGGCGATACAATTTTTGGCCGTGATGTTAAAGCTGCAACTTCCACTAATTTTGTTCCCCGTGATATTTATCCTTCATCACTTAAACTTGCTGATATTTGGTCAAAAGCACTCGATGCAAGTGGCTCTTCATCCAGCTATAAAGATGTAATGATATTCCGTTTGGCAGAAACTTATCTGTTAGGAGCTGAAGCATACATGCACCTGAATGATCAGGCAAAAGCCCGTTATTATTACAATAAAACATGGACAAGGGCAGGTAATGATGATGAAACAGGTGTAATTACTTTCGACATGATTCGTGATGAAAACGCCCGTGAGCTGGCATTTGAAGGTCGCAGGTGGGATTTCTTAAAGCGTAACGGAATTTGGTATCAACAAGTAAAAAGTTATGCAGGTGACTTTACAAAATACCCTGGAAACAATGTATCCTTTGATGCGGCAACATATGGAATTTCAGATGGCCGTGACCCAAATTTTGGGCCTAACCCAAATTATTATTTTGATTTTAGTGGATCTGATAATGATGTAATTGTACGTTTTAACGTTCAACCCGTTCATGTCAACTGGCCTATTCCACAGGATCAAATAGATGCTATGGGGCCACAAAATTTCCCACAAACTCCGGGTTATTAATGATTTAACTGAAAAGAAGAGGAATTTAAATATGCTCCTCTTCTTTTTCTTTTTTAAGATTAAATATAAATATCTCAGAAAAATCAACAATTAAAAAGTACTCTAATTGACAATCTCAAAATCATTTTGAATACGGGATAAAACTACATAAACCTTAGACCAAAAGACATTACCCTTATAAAAATCGAAATGAAACACTCCTTAAATCATTTTTTAAAATACTTCCTGATCTGCCTGTTTATATCTATAAACTTTCATTCAATAGCGCAACGGATAAAATATTCAGTGAATGAATCCTGGAAATTTCATAAAGGAGATTATCAGGAAGCATTTCAACCCGAAATCAATGACAGTAAATGGCAGGAGGTATCCATACCGCATACCTGGAATAATTTAGATGCACGGGATGATGAACCCGGATATTACCGCGGGACAGGATGGTACAGACGTAATATTTTCGTGGGTAATGAAACTGCCGGAAAGCAAATACATGTTCTCTTTGAAGGTTCAAATCAAATCACTGAACTATGGATCAACGGCCAGTATGCAGGAAAACATTCCGGAGGATATACAAAATTTTCGTTTAATATTACACCTTACCTAAAACCAGGCGAGTCGAATCAGTTTAGCATTAAAGTTGATAACAGTCACAATGTCGATGTTCCTCCCCTATCAGCTGACTTTACCTTTTTCGGTGGAATTTACCGTGATGTGTATTTGGTTATAACTGATAATATCAGTTTATCTTTAAATGATTATGCCTCTTCTGGTGTCTATATTACCACTCCTCATGTTTCAGAACAAAAAGCAAACATTCAAATTCGTACGCTTCTGGAAAATAATACATTGAAAAAACAGAAAATAAAATTAACCCATACCATAGTTTCACCTGAAGGAAAAGAAGTAATAGAGGAAGGTTCTGCTGTAACTTTAAAACCGAATCATCAAACTGAACATGTCGAAAGTAACATTGAAATCAATAATCCTGATTTATGGTCTGACATAACACCTAACCTTTACAAGGTATATACCAGAATCTATCATTCTAAAACTAATGAGTTGCTCGATGAAGTAATTAATCCTCTTGGAATTCGGTGGTTTAGCTTTCAACCCGAAGATGGATTTTTTCTCAATGGCCGGCACGTAAAATTAATTGGGACCAACCGACATCAGGACTATGATGGAATGGGTAATGCACTACCCGATGAAATGCATGTCCGCGATGTTCTCCTCCTAAAAGAAATGGGTGGGAACTTTTTAAGAATTTCCCATTATCCACAAGATCCTGTTATTCTGGATATGTGTGATAAACTGGGTATAATTACTTCCGTTGAGATTCCTGTAGTTAATGCTATCACAGAAAGTAATGCTTTTACTGATAATAGCCTTGAAATGGCGAAAGAAATGATAAGGCAGGATTACAACCGGCCTTCTGTTATGATATGGAATTATATGAATGAGGTGATGTTAAGGCCACCTTATGAAAAAGACACTGAGGAGTATATACAATATTGTAAAGCAGTTGGTGCTTTTGGGAACAAATTGGAAGAAACTATACGAAAAGAAGATTCATCACGATATACTATGCTTGTTTTTCATGGTAACCTTAAAGCATATGAAGATGCCGGATTGGTTGAAATCCCTCAACTCATAGGATGGAACTTGTATCAGGGATGGTATGGAGGAAAATTTTCAGGTTTTGATGCCTTTCTTGATTCATTTCATGAAAAGTATCCCGGAATACCGATATTTGTTTCAGAATATGGTGCGGATGTAGATCCACGACTCCATTCATTTAATCCCAAAAGGTTTGATTTTACTACTGAATATGCAAATCTGTATCATGAACATTATTTAAAAGCCATTACTGATCGGCCTTTTGTTTCAGGGGCAAACATCTGGAACCTGAATGACTTTCATTCAGAATCACGCGGAGATGCAATGCCACATATTAACAATAAAGGAATTACAACATTAAGCCGTGAGTTAAAAGATACTTATCATTTGTACAGTGCCTTTCTTAAAAAGAATCCATACGTACAAATAGGAAGTAAGAACTGGAAAACAAGAGGTGGAATCGCAGATGATGCAGGTACAACCATCCAACCAATAAAAGTTTACTCCAATGCTTCTGAAGTAGAACTTACCCTAAACGGAAATTTTCATGAAACTGCACGGGTAACAGATAATATTGCAACATTTGATATACCTTTTATAAATGGTAAAAACTCGATCCTTGCAACAATTAAAATCGGGGATCAAAAATATCATGATTTCTATGAGTTGGAAATGAAACAAGTTCCTCAAATTCTGAATGATCCTAATTTTCCATTCACAGAAATTAATGTAACATTGGGCTCTGAACGTTATTATGAAGATAAAAAATCAAATCGTGTATGGATCCCTGAGAAGCCCTATTCATCTGGAAGTTGGGGCTATGTTGGCGGAATACCCTATAGTCCTAAAACACGTTTTGGATCGCTACCTGCTGCCGACGTAAATATAACAGAAACAGAACACGATCCAATATTTCAAACTCAACGTACCGGTCTGGAACAGTTCAGATTAGACGTACCTCAGGGTCAATATGCAGTATATTTGTATTGGGCTGAACTTGAATCACCGGTAAAAAGAGAGGCTTTGGTTTA
>DASRQG010000209.1:0-3950 GCA_035645995.1 Mariniphaga sp.
TGGCTCAAATTTTAAGCCGGCGCAAAAAGAATAACCCTATCTTAATTGGAGAACCGGGTGTTGGTAAATCGGCTATTGCTGAAGGCCTTGCATTGCGTATCATTCAGAAAAAGGTCTCACGTATCCTTTTTGATAAACGGGTTGTTAGTCTTGATATCGCTTCCATTGTTGCAGGTACGAAATACCGGGGGCAATTTGAAGAACGTATGAAAGCAATTCTGAATGAGTTGACAAAAGTTCACAATGTAATTCTTTTTATTGATGAGATTCATACTATAGTAGGTGCCGGAGGGGCTACAGGTTCCCTGGATGCTGCCAATATGCTAAAACCTGCACTTGCACGGGGAGATATACAATGTATTGGTGCAACAACCCTGGATGAATATCGTCAGCACATAGAAAAAGATGGTGCCCTGGAGCGTCGTTTTCAAAAAGTTATGGTGGAACCAACATCTGTAGAAGAAACAATTGAAATATTAAACAATATCAAGAGCAGGTATGAAGATCACCACAATGTAACATATACGCCTAAGGCAATAGATGCGTGTGTTAAATTAACTGCACGATATATATCGGACAGATATTTGCCGGACAAGGCTATTGATGCATTGGATGAAGTGGGATCACGTGTACATATATCGAATATCAATGTACCGGAACGTATCGTGAAGCTGGAAGAAAAGATAGAACAGACGAAGGAAGAAAAAATTGCAGCTGTTAAAAGTCAAAATTTTGAACTGGCGGCAAACTTTAGAGACAAGGAGAAAAACCTTCTTCTTCTCCTGGATAAGGAAAAAGAAAATTGGGAGAAGGAAATGATAAACCATCGGGAAACTGTAGATGAGGAAAAAGTGGCAGAGGTAGTAGCCATGATGTCAGGTGTACCGGTGCAGCGGATTGCACAAGCTGAAGGAAAACGCCTGATGAACATGGAACAGGATCTGCGTGAAAGGGTGATTGGCCAGGAAGAAGCTATTTTGAAAATAGTTAAATCTATTCAGCGTAACCGAGCCGGACTGAAAGATCCTAACCGCCCTATTGGTTCTTTTATATTTTTGGGCCCTACGGGTGTGGGTAAAACTCAACTCGCAAAAGTACTTGCACAGTACTTATTTGACAGTACCGATTCTCTGATTAGAGTGGACATGAGTGAGTATATGGAAAAATTCTCAGTTTCAAGGTTGGTAGGTGCTCCTCCCGGATATGTTGGGTATGAAGAGGGTGGACAACTCACAGAGAAAGTAAGAAGGAAACCCTATTCAGTGGTATTACTCGATGAAATTGAGAAAGCACATCCTGATGTGTTTCATATACTGCTACAGTTGCTCGACGAAGGACGGTTAACTGATAGTTTGGGGAGAAGTGTTGATTTTAAAAACACCATCATTATAATGACCTCCAACATTGGTACACGTCAACTTAAAGATTTTGGACGAGGTGTAGGATTTGCTGTGAATCAATCCAATATTTCAGACAATGAGCATGCGAAGTATGTAATTCAAAAAGCTCTAAAAAAAGCATTCGCACCTGAATTCCTAAATCGAATTGATGATGTAATCATGTTTAACCAACTTGAAAAGGAACATATTCACAAAATTATAGATATTGAAATCAAGGATCTGTATGATCGGGTTGAATCACTGAATTACAAGCTAAAAATATCACCCGCTGCAAAAGATTTTATTGCTGAGAAGGGTTATGATCCACAATTTGGTGCACGTCCATTAAAGAGAGCAATTCAGAAGTATCTGGAAGATGAAATGGCTGAAATAATCATAAAAGCATCGATAACGGAAGGTGATACCATATCAGTCGGATTCGATAAAAAAAACGAGAAATTGTCGATACGAATATTATCCAATAAAGAGATAAGTAACAATTAAAATAAGAGCCTGGATTTATCCGGGCTTTTTTATTTAACCACCTATAAATTCAGCAAAATACTTCCTTCAGGATATCATGTTACAATGATTTCCAAAAAGGGTTGATCTTTGATTTTTCAGTGAATAGCAGTTATTGATTTTATATTTTAATTTGGCGTATATTTTATTGCAAGCAGGCATATATCATCCTTCTGTTTAGACTCATATTCCGAAAGTTCTCTGTCGAGTATTTCTGTTATTTCCTTAGGAGTGCCTGACTTTATGGCTGTCAGGTTATTCTGAATCCATTCATTTCCTGATGGAATATTTTTTTCATTCAGCGCATCGTAAACTCCATCAGTATATAAGAGTATAGTATCCCCCGGATGCATTCTCAGTTGCTTTGAGCCATAAGCTTTATCAGGATACAGACCTAAGGGCAAACCATGTATTGACTGAACCTCACTAATTGTTCTATCAGCTCTTAACAAAATAGGGAAAGTATGTGCAGCGTTACAATAAGTGAGAATTCCGGTATTGACATTTAGAATACCCAGGAAAAGGGTTAAAAAATATTGATTATTATTGCTTGTACATAGTTCATAATTTGTATTTTCAATGATCTTTTTTGGATGTCGCAAATGAGAATTTTTTTTGATGATAGTTTGACATACACCCATGAAAATGGCTGCGGGAATTCCTTTCCCTGACACATCCCCTATTGTAAATATGAGATTATTGTCATCAATAAAATAATAATCGAACAAATCTCCACTTACTATTTTGGCCGGTTTATAAATTGCATGTAAATCTATATCGGTACGGGAAGGGAAAGCCGGAAAAGAATTTTTAATGAGACTTTGTTGTATTTCGGAGGCTTGCTGCAAATCCCGTTTATGTTGGAGATTATTTTTTTCTTCTGCTTCCCGTGCAATTTGATATTGATCAAACCACACTTTTAAATATTCAAGACTATTGGAAACTTGCTTAACTTCATTTTGAGTGTTCAGAATAAACGGACTGCTAAAGGAACTTAATTTGGAGGCAGCATGGCTTAATGGTCTGATTTGTTTTTTTATAATATATGAAACCAGAAAAAATACAATCAAAATGGCAACTAAAGATAACACCGTCATTTTAGCTGACAGGATATATAAATCTCTGTACAACACATTGTAAGGCATTACAAATATCATATACCAATTGGTTTGAGGCAAAGGAGTTAAATAGATCCAGCTTTTCTTATTGTTTAAAATCTCAGGATATGCAACAGCTGTACCTGTAGACTTTCCTTTCAATAATTTTTTTAACAACAGGTTCTCTTTCTTTGAAATCTGAGATGTAGGGTGAAGTAAATTTGTATAAAAAATTTTTGTTTCATCGGGATGAGTAAGATAATTTCCCTCTCCATCAATTACAAAAGCATAACCAGGATCGCTAATATCAATCTCATTAATTGCAATGTTTAATTCTTCAAGAGAAATGCTGCTGCAGATCAGGCCTGTGGTGATATTTTCTCCATCAACAATTTCATAAACAGGATGGAAATATGTAGCCATGACTTTATTTCCCTCACTAAGATAGGGGGATGACCAACCGGAAGATTTTGTTATTTCTGCCGGTTTATCAGGGACTGAAATAGTCTTTTCAGCCGGTGTTGCTTTGTTTTGTTGTGTAATCAAATTATTTCCATCATGTTGGGAAATCGAATAAAAATAGGGAGGTTGATAATATTCTGAATCTAATGAGATCTGAATATTGAACAAATCAGGATATTTGTCTATTACCTGATCGAGCAGTTGAGTTAAATTATTATTCTTGTGGTAATAGCCAACCTGCATTGCAACATTTGCTGTTATTTCACTAACAGTAATAATTTCTCTGTTAATAACAGAGCTAACATTGGAACTCAACCCAATAGCTTTGTCTTCGAGGTTTTGTCGCATTAGTTTTTGGGTAAGTATGAAATTTATAATTATAAATATTATAAATACCAAAATAACTGATGCTGACACGATGAAACTTAAACGATAAGCAATTGATTTATCAACCATTCTCTCCCACTCTGTTTTCCTGTTTCTCAATTTA
>DASRQG010000210.1:0-4484 GCA_035645995.1 Mariniphaga sp.
TTAACGGAGACAGTAGTTTTCCCCGTACCTCCTTTCCCACTTGCAACAGCTATTCGCATTTATTCTATTCTTTTGTTATCAGTTTATGTGTACTATTAATGGTCACAGCTGTTATTTGTAAATTTAATTTCATTATTTAAAAAGGCATTTATAAGATCATTGGCCAGCATTCGGGGTGCACCAGTATGCACTTCAATATTTTTTTCTCGAAACAATTCAATAGCCCTGTTTCCCATTCCACTTGCCAGTATATGAGTAACTTTTTGTTCTGAAAGCCAAATAGGAAGAATGCCCGGTTCGTGTGGAGGAGGCTGTATCATCTCATTTGAAGTAATCTCTCCATTTAAAATTGAGTGGATTGAAAAATATGAGCAATGACCAAAATGACCGTCTAATAAACCTGAATCATTGACAGGAACTGCAATTTTCATTTTCATGATTTTTTATTTAGTTTTAAAAATATATAAGGGATTTTTTACATTCAGATAAGCAGTAATTTCATAAAGAAAGTGAATTTATTTGTCTCTTTATTAAGTGCTTATCTTCTTCCCCTTCCTCTTCCGGCACCCCAGAACGGACCTGATTGATTTCTGTTTCCTCCTCTTCCTGTTAGCCTGTCAAACCATCTACGTGGTATGAAAGAATCAGTTGGTTCTTGTGATTCTGAAGTACACCTACCCATTTTTCTTCCGGTTAAAGGACCTTGTCCTGTTGGCCCGGTATGATCTAATCGTGGCATAATATTTAAATTTTATAATTATATAGTTTTATTATTTCACCAATGGTTTTTCCTTTTCCATTTAAAGTTTCCATTTTAATGTTTAATCTCATAATTAATGATTTTGCTTTTGGTCCAAAATCACCTGCGATAATCGTTTCTGCGTTATATTCAGCCATTAATTCTGCAGCCTTAGTGCCTGCACCTCCGTTTTCATTTTTATAAGGATTTTCGATGAAGTTTAAATCGTTAGTGGTATCATCCAGACAACAAAACCAATTTGCCCGACCAAAACGAGAATCAAATTCAGCGTCAATATTGTTTCCGGTAGATGTGATAATAATTTTCATAATTAAAGATTAAATTATATTAGATTTAAGGACCTTAAAGAATTGATTTTAATTCATGGTAATGATTTACAAAACATGATCTATTCTTATTTTATTTTTCAAAGTTATGGATAGTAATTTGGAATAAAAAGTCCATTCGGCTACATATGTTCATTATGGGGTTTTTTCTGAAAGAATTATAACGAAAAGATACAATTAAGGATTAATAGTTTAGATTTTGTCGGGAATAATGTAAGGGGTGGAAATGAAATGCTTTTAAATCCAATTTATGTTTAACTCGGATATAAACAGGAGATTTGGATGAAAATTATGTGCAAACGGTGGATATATCTTTTGTGAATATTTTTAAAGTCATTTATTTTTTCATGGACTTCTTTATAGCTCTTGAAATATACTTCCAATATTTTTTATGAAATTTAAGATTCTCTTTTCCGAGTAACTGGTGATATGTAAAAGGTTCGTCATCAGGTTTGATTTTATGTTGTTCACGATTTTCATAGAGTGCAGGCACTTCAGGATGAAATTGAACGGAAAATACATGAGGGTAATGTTGGTGCGCCAAACCTTCTACGATTTGAGAATCAGCTGAAAAAGCAGTAACCTCTAAACCTTTACCCAGCTTTTCCACAGCCTGATGATGGCTGCTATAAACGAGCGGGGAAATAATTCTTCCTGTTTTAACCTGTTTTTTAAAAAAAGGATGTTCTGTAAATCGGATGGTGTGAAAATTTATTCCTGCAAGCTGTGGGTCTTCAGAAATTTTCTGCCAATAATTACGATGCATTTTTTCCTTGCCTGTATTTATGGTTTCATGTGGTGTTGTTGCATCATAGACTTCAGCTGGAATGTCCTGTATAAGTGTTCCTCCTGTTGCAACATTCATAGTTTGTAATCCCAGGCAGAATCCTGTAATAAAATACTTAGGGTTAGCTTCCAGAAATGGAATAAAAAGAGTATCCTGGTATCCTCCCAACAGCTGAAACAGGAAAGTTGATTCAAAGTAATGTCTTTCTGTATCGGTTACAACAGATAAGGTATTTTCTTCTCCATATATCGAAGGAGGTATGTCGGGCCCTCCAAAAAAGAATATGCCTATGGAGATTTCAAATAACTCCTTTAATTCTTTTGTAAGCCTGTTTTTTTGAAACAATTCAGATTCGGTAATTGGTTCTTTGATTTCATGAAGCCCAATATGTTGAATTCCTTCTTTTTGAAGGTAATCTGCAGTTGTTTCAAAATTATAATTTTGATCCTTATGGTATATCCCTACAAATCCTATTTTTTTTGTATTTAAGTTTAGAAGTTTGTTTTTTAGAAGAAAATTAACTGTTTGAATGTTATTTTTGGTTGGATTGGCCAACAATATATAAGAACGATTTTTATCGTAATCTTCCCTGAAAAAATTTTGTGCACTTACTTCAAAACTGGTTATAAGGAAATAGAGTAGTATTATAAATCTCATAATTATGATTCTAATGTTTGTGTTTCAAAAATAAGATTTAATTAGTTACCAGCCATAATGAATTTAAGTCTGATGAATGAAAAATACCATTTAGCCAATCCAAATTCTTTAAACTTATTACTTTTGTAGTACATTTAAAAAGCTAAAAATGAAATTCAATTTTAAAACGTCTTATCTTATTGGCATAGTTGCTGTATTAATTGTACTTGCGTTATTTGGAGGGCGCATGTTTTTCATCATTGAAGCCGGGGAGCGAGGTGTTATCTTCCGTCCCTATACTTCAGGACTTGATCTTGAAAATATTTATGGTGAAGGTTTTCATGTAATAGCGCCATGGAACCGTTTGTATGTGTACAATGTGAGAGAACAACAAAGAGAGGAAACAATGGATGTTCTGGATAAAAATGGTTTATCAATAAATACAGATATTACAGTCAGGTTTAATCCAACCCATAATCAGATTGGTAAATTGCATCAACAGTTCGGAACTAACTTTGTGAATGTGCTGGTGGTACCTGAGGTACGATCTTCTGTAAGGCAAGTTGCAGGCCGTTATACGGCAGAAGAGATTTATTCTACAAAACGTGCAGAGGTTGAGACTGCTATAAAAACAGAAACACGTCAGGTATTAGGAGAAAATTATATAGAAATGAGAGCGCTTCTAATACGTTCCATAAATTTGCCGGATCAGATTAAGGATGCAATAGAAAGTAAACTTCGCCAGGAGCAGGAAGCATTAGCTTACCAGTACCGTTTACAAAGGGAGCAGTCTGAGGCTGAAAGACGCAGGATTGAAGCTGAAGGAATTGCTGCTTTTAACCGGATTATAAATGAAAGTCTTACCGACAGAATCTTAAAACAGCGCGGGATAGAAGCTACCATACAACTCTCCGAATCTGCTAACTCTAAAGTAGTAGTAATTGGGAATGGGTCGGATGGATTACCTTTGATCCTAGGAAATAATTAAAAGTAGAAGATAAAGCTGGCTCATCCGCCGGCTTTTTTTAATTTTAAAACATGATAAAAATAAAAAATCCATTTAGCCTGGCAGGGAAAGATCAGTCATACAATTGTTTTGGTTGCTCACCTGCTAATAATGCCGGATTGCATCTACAATTTTGGTTAAATGGAAAAGAATTAATTGCTAAGTGGCAACCTGAAAAACAATTTGAAGGATGGGTGGGTATCGTACACGGCGGTATTCAGGCTACTTTAATGGATGAAGCTGCAGCCTGGGTTGTTTTTGTATGTTTAAAAACTGCAGGCCTTACCACCGAATTAACGACCCGGTACCTGAAACCGGTTTATATTGAAAACGGACAAATAACTATTAAAGCCACTCTATTATCTGTTACCAGAAGAGTGGCCCAAATAGCTTGTACACTTGAAGATGGAAATGGTCAACTCTGTGCTACATCAAAGATTACGTATTATTGTCTTCCGGAATCCATTGCACGGGAAAAATATAACTATCCCGGTGTAGATGCATTCATTGGATGAAACACAATGTCATCCACTTCATCTTCATTGCAGGGGCGAAAATCGTATGTAACCTTGATTGTTTTTTCTTATACGAATGAATTATAAATCTTCTTCTTCATCGAAATCATCGTAGTTTGCGGAATAATCATCGAGTTCTTCATCATCGAACTCGTCATAAATGGAAAGCCTCCGTTTTGAGCTTTTGTCTCTTTTTCCAACTGTCCTTTTAGGTTTCCCGTCGAAGCTGTCAACTTCGGTGTAATTTTTTTTGTTTACTTTCCGTTTCATTTTATAACATGCATTCAAATAATAATAGAATTCAAATATTTATAGATTATACAAAGCCAAATTAAAAAAAAATATTTTTACAAAAAATAAAAAGTTAATGATTTTTTTTGATGTTTTCCTATATTTTTTTTGCTATTGTAAATTCCCGGTTATTTTGAGACATTTGATGGTGTAATTAATTGAT
>DASRQG010000211.1:0-9849 GCA_035645995.1 Mariniphaga sp.
ATGCGGAAAAAGCCTGAACGTAACTGTTTATAAATTTCTAAAAGAACCTTTAATTAGAAAATATGGAAAAGATTGGTATAATGAGGTTGAAATTGCAGCAGATTATCTTGAAAATTCAAAAAAAGCCATATAACAAATAAACTTTTGTTGTGATTTATAATTAAATTAAGGATCTTAAGCAAAAAAATACATGTCTCAAGATTATGGAAAAGAATGAATGAAAATTAAAATATCACCTTTTACAATACTGTAAATCAACAATATACACAAAGCATAAAACATCCGGCATCAAATGGTTGTTATATACTTCCCAAATCACAAATACGACATCTTAAATAATGCTATTACAACTTTAGCCTGAGCTATTTAAGTTATTAACTATAACTCAGTTCTATGAATAATTTATTAACAGTGATAATAAGAATTAATTTATCTCTGACATTATTGTCATTGCCATATTTTTTGAGTGCAGGAGATTCAAAAAAAGAAACTGTCACATTAGAAGTATTGGCAACAGCCTATAATTCAGTACCTGAACAAACAGATGATACACCTTTTGAAGCAGCATGGGGTGATATACTTGATCCCAAAGTTAAAAGTATTGCTGTATCGTCCGACTTATTGGATATGGGCCTGACTAAAAATACCCGTGTTGAAATTGAAGGATTGCCGGGTGAGTATCTTGTCTTAGATAAAATGAACAAAAGATGGGAAAAGAAAATTGATATTTATATGGGTACCGATATCCAGCAGGCCAAAAAATGGGGAATAAAAAAAGTGACTATCCGATGGGTAGCCACTCCGTAATATAAAATTAATCTATGAACTAAAACTCCCCATCACCCATATCCATACCTCCGTTACCACCGTCTTCTCCTCCTCTTGAATCAGACCTGTAATTATTGATTCTGTAACTAAGCGTAAGCATGAATACTCTGGGTTCTCGTTTCCATTCGAACCAACTGTTAAAATCAGGCCCAAAAGTCCGTCGTTCATATTTGGCCATGCCTAAAGGATCACGCACACTTACAGTAGCCGACAATTTTTTGTCAAAGAATTCATGTCTGTACGAAACATTGGTATAGAAACTTCCTTTTGATTCTCCTTGCGCTGAAACAGAAGGGCCTCTGAAAAAACCGTTTATCTGCATTCTTGAATTGTCGGAGAAGTTTAATGTGGTATTTAAACGACCGTTCCAGTTGGTACTTTTCCTATCGACCGAAACCCCATTAACATCACCGGTAATCCGGTAATTATACAATGAAGTACTGGCATTCACCAACAGCCATTCTGTAAAGAAAATATTCCCTGTTAATTCGGCTCCGGTTGCATAGTCGCGGTTAAAGTTATCAGAGTACAAATAAAAAATATCATCCTCAAATACTTCGAAACGTTCAATTTTATTATTAGTAATCCTATGAAATCCATCGAGTGATAAATATGATCGACCAAATCTTTTTAAGACTCCCAATTCATAAGAGTCGGTATATTCAGGTTCAAGGTCGGGATTTCCAATGCGAATTGTATAACGATTCATATAATTCGGGTTAGGGTCCAGATCTCTTCCACTTGGCCTTCTGATCCTGCGGCTGTAGCTTGCCATCAATTCGTTGTTCTCACCAATTTTGTAAGAGCTGTGAAAGGTAGGAAACATATCGAACCGATTAAGTTCTGACACCTCATCCCTATTTGTATTTTCTATTGCACGTAAGGTAAGTTCTCCTCTTAATCCTGCCATAAACTGGAAATTCCCAATGCCTTGACTAAAGGTAGCATAAGCTGCATGTATATCTCTTCTAAAGTCGGTAATACTTGTGTAATCCTCATTTATTTCCCAGGTATTTGTTTGCTCATCGAAAACTTCAAAGGTTAAACCTTCAATTTCCTTATCAATACGACTTAATAATCCGGCCTCTACCCTACCTGTCTCACTGAATGGATAAGCATAATCAAGTTTAAACCTCATTTCTTCCTCCTCTTCAGTCTCCTCAGCAAATACACGTTCAATATATTGGTTTGTTGGAACAAAATTTTCATCCGCAAGGATTTCACTTTCTGCCTCAATATCGCTTGATTCCTCTCCTGCATAATACAACATTGCTTCAAGCTTATGCCCATCGTTATTAAAATTATGCTGGAAGTTCAGGTTCAGACTGTAAAAATCGCTTACCCTTCTGGATGATTCTTCGGTAATGGATTGCCAGCTTAAATAATCCGGCTCCGTAAAATTAATAGTTTGCCCATTACCTTCACGCTCACTCATACTTTTACCCATTTCACCAAGCAACGATAAGGTAGATTTACTGCTTGGATACCATTCAATTCCGGCTTTAAAGTTATGACCGCTACGTATAAAATCACGTGACCCATCGATGTTAAGAAAGGATACTGTATCGTTGGCGAATGTCTCTCTGCGTGATGACATACTACCAAAATTGGTTTGGTCACGCCAATCGGCTCCAATCATATATTTAAACTTTTCAGTGCGGTAATCCAACATGATATCTCCCCTGTATTTATCACCTGTTCCAACTGACCCATTCACAATTCCACTGAAACCGTTTAATGAATTCTTTTTGGTGACAAGGTTAATAATACCAGCCATGCCATCAGGTTCATATTTTGCCGACGGGTTAGTAATTATCTCGATAGATTCGAGTGCTGATGATGGTATCTGACGCAAAGCATCACTTCCATCCAGCACACTGGGTCGGCCATCAATTAATACTGTAAAATTTGATGACCCCCTCACACTTACATTCCCTTCTATATCGACTTGTACAGAAGGAGTGTTTTCTAACACATCTACAGCAGTTCCACCAATTGCACTAATTACCTGACTTACATTCACCACCTTCTTGTCCAGTTTAAACTCCACCTGTGGTTTATCAGCAACAACAGTAACATCTCCAATTTCAACCGTTGAAGGCCTGATGGCAATCCTTCCTAAATCAACTGTTCTGTTTCTGCCATCGATTACAATATTATCAATTTCCGACTTTTCAAAGCCTATAAAATTTGCTTCAAGATAATACTCACCATGCTCTAATCCGGTCAATTCAAAACGCCCCCTTTCATTTGTAATCCCACCCGACACAAGAGTTGAATCTGCCGCTGTGTATAAAGCAATGTTGGCAAACTCCAAAGGATTACTGCTCCCCTCATCAATTACAATACCTACTACACGAGCAGGTTTCGATTCATCAACAGGAGGATCATCCGCCCTTACGTTTGAAACAATGAAAAAGTTGAAAATTAACGCGTTCAATGCGACCAGAAACTTATGACTCATATTCTATTTGTTTTTTCATTTGTTTTGTCTGTTAATTAAGACAATTCTGTCTTTTATAGGTTTAATCAAATTTTTGTTAATAGCTTGTTAATTCAGAGGAGTTTATTTTTAATCCTTCTCACGAAAAATCGCTTGTTAATTTAATTATGTAACCGAAAGCCGAAATTGTTGAAAACGGTACTTAATTAGACATTTTAGGAATAAAATGAATCACTGGAATAAAAAACAAACACAACCGCTTCTTTATTCAGTAGCTTGTTAGTAAATTTGAGTAATTACAATTTAAATTAATCAGATATGAATGAAGTACTTGAACAAAGACCTACGGCTCCAAATGAACCACCACCACAGAATTATCTGGTATGGGCCATACTGGCAACCATTCTTTGTTGCCTGCCTCTGGGCATTGTTTCAATAGTTTTTGCGGCTCAGGTAAACTCAAAATGGCAGTCGGGTGATTATACCGGAGCCCGCCTGGCAAGTAAAAATGCAAAGTTATGGGCATTAATAGCTTTAATTGCAGGAATTGTTGTTGCAGGAATTTTCTCCCTGTTTACTGTTTTTGTTGGGTTAAGTGGAATAGGCCTCGAAAACCTTGATTCGTGGAATTAATTTATGTCGCCACTATATAAAACAGGTATAGTAGTAGCAGTAATCCTATTGAGTATTATTTATTATTTTCTTGATCCGGGGGAGTTAATCATTTTTCCTAAATGTTTCTTTTTCTCCCTTACGGGTTGGTATTGTCCGGGATGTGGATCTCAGCGCGCTATACATCATCTGTTACATCTTAATCTCAAGGAAGTTGTAACCAACAATATGCTGATATTACCCGGTTTTTTACTCATCGGGTATCACTATTCATACCAGGCTGCTAACAGAAAATTTAATCTTACACTCCCAAATGTTTTGTATAAAAGGAGTACCCCGTGGCTGATATTTGCCATAGTATTAGGTTATTGGATCATCCGGAATTTAGAAGTAGTTCCCTTTACATATTTTGCCCCTGGATAGAATCTTTCATTCCGGATGACCAGCTTTTCAACTTTTGCCCTTCTTCATTCCAAATAACGGATCATACTTCAAATAATTAATAATGACAAACCCTGGGATGGTACAAATCATAACCCAGACAAAGAAGTATTTATAACCAATCATCTCCTGTATCCAACCACTAATCATACCCGGCAGCATCATTCCCAATGCCATGAATCCGGTACATAAGGCATAATGTGCAGTTTTATGTTCCCCTTCCGAGATATAGATAAGATAGAGCATAAAGGCAGTAAATCCAAATCCATAACCGAATTGTTCAATCACAACAGACCCTGAGATGACCCATAAATTTTGAGGTTGTACATAAGCCAAAAAAACATACATCAGGTTGGGCAGGTTCATAGCTGCAACCATAGTAAACATCCAATATTTTAATCCTTTGCGGGAAACCACAATCCCACCAAGAATTCCTCCTATTGTAAGTGCAATAATACCGGCAGTACCATATATAAAGCCTATGTTGCTTGTTGTAAGTCCAAGGCCTCCTGCATCTCTGTCATCCAACAAAAAAGGTGATGCAAGTTTTACAAGCTGTGCTTCTCCCAGACGGAAAACAAGAATAAAAATCAATGAAAGCACAATTCCTTCCTTTCTGAAAAAGGTAGAAAAAGTTTTTATAAAATCCTTTATAACCTGTTTTAACGATTTTGATTCACGTTTCACGTCAGCTACGGGGTAAGGCAGAATAAACAAGTGCCATAGAAAAAAAGCTATAAATAAGGCAGCAAATATAAAAAAGGATATGCTCCAACCCCATTGCACATCTTTCCCCTCTACCTGTTCCATCTGACCTGCCAGTATAACCAGAGGCCCCTGTCCGGCAAGCATTGCAAAGCGATAAAAAGTATTCCTGATTCCTACAAAAAAAGCCTGATCATGTTGTGACAATCCCAGCATATAAAAACCATCAGCTGCTATATCATGCGTTGCCGAACTAAAAGCAAGCAACCAAAAAAAGGCAATTGTATATTGGAAGAACCTGTCGGCAGGCAGTGTAAAAGCTACACCTGCCAATGCAGCTCCCACTATTAGCTGCATAAGAACAATCCAATAGCGCTTTGTCTTTAGAATATCAACAATGGGGCTCCATAGTGGCTTTATAACCCAAGGTAAATAAAGCCAGCTGGTATAAAGGGCAATATCAGTATTTGAAATCTCGAGTCGTTTATACATGATAACCGACACGGTCATAACAAACACATAGGGTAACCCTTCTGCGAAGTATAAGGTGGGGATCCATAACCACGGATTCTTAGTGGTCGCTTTACGCATAACACTTATTTTAACGATTTAAATTGATATCCTTTCGATGAGAAATGCCTTACCAAATCTTCAAGATATCGGTAAAACTTATCTTTTCTTTCAATTGAGGTTCCCGGATGAATTAACAAAACTGCACCATTTAAACCATGTTCCGAATCTCGTTCAAACTTTAACAGATCAGAATATATTTTAACTGATGATTTATAATTCGGCATATCAGGAGTGGTATAATCAGCATTTGTTCCTGTTCCTGGCGTAAAATTGATGGTTTCCATATTTAATTGCAAAGCCCATTCAACAATTGTTTTATTATACCATTCATAAGACGGGATATAATAAGTTGACTTTCCGGATACAATCCCAAACCTTTTAAGTTCTTTAAAATTATTGAGTATATCCGCTTCAAATTCATCTTTCGTGATTAGCAGGGAATCTCTGTTCGTCCAATCACAATACAACAGGTGCTGATCGGAATGTACTCCGATATAATGCCCGGCTTTTTTAATCTTTCGGATGAGCTGGTAGTTTGACCGTTCTCTTAAAAAATTACCGGTAAAAAAGAAAGAACCTTTAATTCCCTTTTTTTCTAATACCTGCAGAATATGAGCCCCTCCTTCAAAATTTACATCTGCAGTAAATACAAGGTATATATTTTTATCTGAAACATTAAATCGCACGATAGCTCCGTAAGCATCTCTATGTAAGTCAGGCCCTCCATCCAATTGTTCCACTTGGTATCCCTGAAAATCCTGACAACAAAAAAAGTTATCGATATCTGTGGATAACGAATTCCTAAAGCCATTACTAAATACTGTATGTTCGATCACACCATTAGAGGAATGCTTATTCACTCTAAAACCCTCCTCTCCGGTTGTCACAACTGCAAACAGTACAAGAAAAGTTGTGACCAAATATTTTTTTTGTTGAATGTTCATAGGCTTGCAAAATCAAAACATCGACAAATTAACAAAAAGGACTCAATATATTAATCATCAAACTATATAAATTTTCTTTAACGATGCGCCCTGAAAATAATGCATCAAAATTTGTTTAAAAGAGTATCCCTGCTCCCCCATTACAGCAGCACCTATCTGACATAAACCAACACCATGACCCCATCCTGCGCCTGTTAATTTGATCTTTTGAGGAATTTCACCTATAAAATTACTATAATCAATTACAAATGCAGAACTATAAAGATGTGTTTCTGACAACCACTTCCTTATTTCCAGCTCTTTACCGACAGTAAGAGTTCTCCGGGTGCCATAAATCTTTAATTTTATAATACGTCCTGAATGACCTCTCTGAACAGGTTCCAATTTAATTATTTCCCCAAAGTCGATTCCAGAAAGTTTCTTTAACAACTCAGCCAATTCAATTTGAGTAAATACCTTTTCCCATCGGAAGAAATCCACCGTTGCCTTGTCAAAATCGGGTAACACCTGCTTTAATACTGCTGGATTTGTTTCGTTACAAAATACCTGTGGTGATGAACGTATCCAGGTATTGGCTTCATTCTCATTTCGCAGGTCTATACACATCGAAGCATCCCCGGTGGCATCAAAAACTTTAGTAAGATATTTATGCCTTACCGGTTCCCAGACATTTTCGAAATTCTCTGTCACTCCACCACAGCATTTTGAAAAACGTGCATCGCATATTTTATCACCTTCAACAAGAACCACTCCCGAAGTTTCCTCAACTGCATTAATGGCCTCTGCCCTGTGAATCCTGGAAATCCCCTGATAACGCTGACAATGATCATCGGCACAAACATCAAAATTCATATGTTCTTCCCTGTCGTACCACCTGATTATCTCATCCTCCGAATCAGGGTATAGATGTTTGTAATCAGTACTATCCGATTCATTAATTTTGTTTTTTAATTGTGCAAGTAGCCAGCTCCTGGAAATAACCGCATGAGCCTTTAAAAACTCTTTCGAACTGGCAGCATTCATTTCAGAAGAAATTACACTTTTTAAATAAGCCTCCAGGCCAATTCTGTTAATAACCCTTACCTTCCCTTCCTCAATAATAAATCTTAGAGCACCACTGAAACGCTGTGATTCTTTTTGTTCCCAATGAAAGCCAATCCCGATAGTGACATTTTGCAATTCAAAATATGAATCTTTAGCGATTCCCCCGGGTTGTAACAATATGTCTTCATGTTCTATCACACATTCGTCATCACTAAAGATTTTGATGCTGTCGGAATTGATGCTAACGCTATATGTACCTTCAGGCAACTTTAGTTCACCATAAACAAAATCACCTTTCAGTTTGAAGTTAATCACTTCATCACAAATTATTCCAACATCAATTTCAGGTTCCGTATTCATAACATTATAATTAAAGTTCAATCCTTCTGATAGCCGAATCATCAGGACAATTTTCAAACAACTGACGGCTGGTCATCTTTAATACAGGATGTTGAAATAAAGGTGCAATCTCAACAAGAGGAACCACCACAAACAAACGTTGGGCAATTTTTGGATGAGGAACGATTAATAAATCAGATGCAATAATACGATCATCGTAATACAATAAATCGACATCCATTTCTCTGGAAGTATAATATTCTGCATCATGCTTTCTGCCAAACCAACCTTCAATACGTTGAATGGCCTGCAGTACTTCTTCCGGCTCAAGAGATGTTTCAACCAGCAACACCTGGTTCCAAAAATCTTCATCGGCTAAAAACCCCCATGGTGGTGTTTCATAAACCGATGATCGTTTCATTACTTCGCCGATCTCTTTTTGAATAAACAACCTTACTTTTTCCAGATTTTGTTGCTTATTTCCTATATTTCCACCCACACCTAAATAAACATGATGCATTCAATGATATTTTTGTAATTAATCAGGATATAAAATTACCCATCATTTAGATAATATAATTAATATGTTGCAAATATTATCAACCGGCTATTGATTATAGAAGAAAATATTACTTTTAAATGAAAAATAATTTATAGAAGAATGAAAGAATTTTTTAAGTATGTACTTGCCACTGTTGTAGGTATAATTGCAGTTTCAATTTTAGGATTTCTCCTGTTTTTTATGGTAGTAGGTGTTATTGTTTCATCTACCGACAAACAGGTTGTTGTTGCTGATAATTCTATGCTTGTAATCGATCTTGAAAAGCAGATTGTAGACAGAGCACCTAATGATCCGTTTCAGGATCTGGCAATACCGGGATTTCCTCAATCACGTACTATTGGACTTGATCAAATATCGAGCGCATTGGAAAAAGCAGTCGATGATGACCGCATAAAAGGAGTTTATCTTAAACTCTCAATGCTGAACGGTGGTATGGCATCGGTTGAAGAAATCAGAAATGCACTTATTGCATTCAAAGACAGCTGTGATAAACCGGTTTATGCCTATGGCGACCAGTTTGATCAAAAATCGTATTATCTGGCTACTGTTGCAGATCAAGTAGTCGTACATCCTATGGGATCAGTAGATTTTCGCGGATTGGGAGGCGAAATGATGTTTTTCACCAATGCCCTTGACAAGCTCGGCATTGACATGCAAATTGTTAGACATGGAAAATTTAAAGCTGCCGTAGAACCTTTCATGCTGGAAAAGATGAGCGACGAGAACCGCGAACAGCAGATGGTTTACATGCAAAGCCTTTGGAACCATATGCTGCAAGGCATTTCAACAGCACGTTCAATATCTGTTGAACAACTTAATAACCTGGCCAACGAAGTGCAAACATTTAACGTGGGCACAAAAGCTGTTGAAGCAGGACTTGTAGATGCAGCAAAGTATAAAGATGAAATTTTAGATGATTTAAAAGTCATAATAGGAGATGAAGAAGCTAAAGAAATTCCGGTTGTTAGTGCCGGAAATTATGCAAAAGCCTCTGTAAAAGGAAAAAGCAAACCCTACAGCCGTAATAAAATTGCTGTAATTTATGCAAGTGGTGATATTGGCATTGCAATGGGTGGGGATGCAATTATTGGCGAAGATCTTGGCCGTGAAATCAGAAAAGTGCGTAAAGACAGTTCCTATAAAGCAATTGTACTAAGGGTAAATTCACCCGGGGGTAGTATTTTCGACTCAGAAGTAATATGGAGAGAAGTGAAACTAGCTGCCGATGAGAAAACCATGGTGGTGTCGTTTGGGGATGTAGCTGCCTCAGGCGGGTATTACATCGCAGCTCCTGCCGATCGAATTGTAGCTCACCCTAATACCATTACCGGATCGATCGGTATTTTTGGAATGATCCC
>DASRQG010000212.1:0-4240 GCA_035645995.1 Mariniphaga sp.
CCATGCAAAAGTACCATCAAGAGAGGGCACCTTTACTTCATCACGGGAAGTATTGGCTACAGTAACCAAACCGCGCATTACGGATTCATCGGGCAGTTTAGAAATTAACTGCTGCCTGTAATCTTCAGGTACGGTATATCCACCTTCGGAATCAGAAAGGCTTGATAAGTCTTTCCTGTAGTCAGCACCTACATTTTTATCACCTTTTCGGGCGTATTCAAAAAAGGCTGTTCTCTCTGCTTCCATTTCTTTCTTTGCCTTTTCCTCTTTTTCCTTTGTTTCAAATCCGGCAAAATCAGTGGCTTTCTTTTTGAATTCCTCCAGATTTGCAATAATATTTTCCTGTTCCTTGATTTTTTCATCAAGACTATTAACAGTTCCCATCTTTTCTTCCATTTTATCAATGGCATCCTGAAGGTTTTCCATCTTTTCAGTAGTCTTATTGACATTACCCTTTACCTCTGCAACTCCATCAATTTCCTTTCTTAACTTTGCAACAACTTCCTGAATTTCTTCAACCTGTTCTTTTGTTACAGCCATATTATTCACTCTCCTTATTTTCTAGTTTGTTTGTTAATTCTTTTAGTTCAGCCAATACGTCTGATAATTTATTATCATCTTCGGAGTGGTCATCTTCCGGCTCCTCATCTATGTCTTTCTGAGTGGGGTTGTTATCTCCCGGCTCAGTTATTTCTTCTTTGTCTTCTTCAGCGGCTTCTTTCTGCTTTTGAGTGGACTTATCATCATCCGGCTCAGTGGCTTCCAGAAGTGCTGTTAATGCATCAATTACATTTTCAGAAGACTTGACTGCTTTTTCGACTATCTGTTTGTTTTGGGCAGATAAAACCCGTCCGGCCTTTATTTCTAATTTCCTTATTTCTGATTTTTCAAGGCCCAACATCTGTGTAAACCAGGTAATCATAATCTCGGAATACTGTTCTAATGAAGTCTTAAATTCTGATACCTTATCTTCATCAGAAAGTTCTTCGTTATCCAACAAATCATAGATGACATCATCCAGTGCACTTGTAATCCGCCATCTTTCTTCCCTTAATTCCTGACCTTCAAGTTTATCCATCAGGTCTTTTTTGCTTAATCTATCAAGCAATGATTTGACATCGGTGATAATAGCTAATTTGTTCATGCCCCATGTTACGGGGCTGAATTCATAAAGCTTTATTTCACGTAAACGTCTAACGCCATCTTTCATCTTCTTTTTGATAACGTCATATCCAATAGATAACTCATTAATTACGCGGTCTTTTAGCAACACTTTGACGTCTTTACCCGTTGAGGTGTCGCTGATTTTTCCCTTAACAAACAATCCGACTTCATCTTGGCGTATTTCCAATGGTTTGCCTATTGGGTTATAGGGGTCGTGCTGATAACAAATCTTAATTCTATGCCCGTTTTCTTGTAAAGTTTTGGTGAATGCTCCTGGTTCTATCAAATCACCGCCATCATCGACGTTATTAAAAACGGCTGCATATCCCTCAAATATTCCGGTTTCTTCATCAAATTCTTTAATTTCAAACGGGATTTGTTTTGTTTCTTCAAAGGGAAAATTTTTATAATCTAATTTCATTTGCTCACCACCTTTATAAAATAATTAAATCTATATAAAGCTCTTGTAATTTTCATTTCATATAACCACCACCTTAAAACTGTTGTGAAATAGAAAAAAGGCCAGCCACTAAGGAAATTAATCCTTAATGACTGGCCTCTGGGACTCCAGGTAAAATATTTTATTTTAGCTTATTTAATCTTTATCTATATTAAGATAATTCCATGCACCACAATGAGGGCATTTTATTCTTTCATGAAACTTGCCTTTCATTTTTGCATCATCATATTCAGCAATAGGGATTTTGCAATTCATACATCTAAATTTATGATAGTTTATTTTTTTATCATTTATTTTTATCACCCTCTAGATAACTTAATGCTAATCCAAGCCACATTAACCTATTTTCAAACTCTTTTAATTCTTCATCGTTTAAATTATGGATATTGACCAACAAGGGGTCTATGTTATCCCATCTGTCCTTTAATTCTTTTATTAACTCATTGTTATTCATTTCTTGAAAATCCTTTACGGGTATCACTCCTTAAATTTTTCTGCAATGACAGTACAACGGCATTGGCATACGTTCCATGGACTTCCAATATAATGTCCAGGATAATCAAGCTCCTCGCCACCCACTATAAAAGGCTTATCAACCGGCACTTCTTGTCCATTAGCAGCGGCGTGTTCCGGCCTTTCTCTCCCGTCTATAGATGTCAACCAACTCTTCGTTTCCACAACACCACTTTGCACTAATCCCTCATCGTTTGCAAAATTACTGCTTCCTATTATTTCTGTTCGTGCTATATTATTAGCCCTCCAGGTGGTCGCATCTTCAAAAACACCCTTTACCCTTTTGGATAATTCCGGTATCCCTTCACCTTCATGCAATCCTTCTATTAATTCCTTTTTCAATTGTTTTATCGTGGTATCATTTACTTCTTCTGCAAATTTCATCACTTTTTTATCCAAAAATTCTGCTACTCTAGGATTTTCCAAATCAAAATCAATGGCCAATCCTAAACTTGATAATGCATCTGTACCGAAAACCTGAACACAATTTCTAAATAGTGGCCCGGATTCTGTCGCAAAATATTCCTTCTGTTCTTCAAAAGAAAATATTATATCATCAATATCACCTTCTGATATGTCTTTTGTTTCTACATAATTTTTACTTTTTTCATAACCTGATAGATTATCTAAAACCGTCTTTTCCTGTTCTGTAAATAACCGGGTTACCAGTTTATTAAACCTATCTTCAAAAGGCAATGTCTGTTTAATATAATTAAACCATTTTTCAGCATGTTCAAGTGTTATCTCTTTCTTTAATAAATTGCCTTTGATATCCTTTATCTCTTCATCATCAAACAGGTGTTTATATTGATTAAACAATTCTAGTTTTCTATTGTTTTTTTTTACATCATTCAATGTATTATTAACTTCCAATAACAATGATTTTACTTCTTTCATGTCAACAATATCTTTGCTATTTGTTTGTAATAAACCTACATTTTTAAATTTAGCCTGGTGTTCTGCTAATGTTATATCTAATCCATCAATCGGTTCCTTGCCATCTGCCGTCCTTGCTTCATTTAGCAATAACCAGTTATTTTCTATTTTAGAATTTAATCTTTCGGTTTTGCTGTCTTCGTTTTCCCTTAAAGCTGGTATTTCAGAAGTGTCTATCTTTATAAATACATCATCACCATAACGGGGTGCCAGTTCATTATTAAGCGCTTCAGTTAAATCCTGTCCTTCCATTAACACTGTATCTTCCCAGAAGAATAACCTTGCTTCTCTCCGGTTGTTATAAGTACTACCGTCTTCTTTCCGGTTACTAATTAATGATGTCGGTACTCCCAACAGGTCACAAATATCCTGCCTTGTCATGTTCTTTAATCCCGGAAAATCCATGTCTTTATGTGAATTTTGTATCTCTTGCCATTTTACTCCGCCTTCAAGCAATAATGGCTTATGGGCATTTTTAGTCCCTAAATGTTTTGCCTTTATTTGTTCATTCATCCGGTCAAAACTATCTGTGTTCAAGTGCCCGTCTGATACAAAAGCTCCATCTGGCCTTGCTGCATTCTGGAAAAATACCTTATTCCATTCGGTTATCTCATTATCAGTATCTATTATTCTACCGCCAGGTATCAATGGTGATAAGCCGCCGTATTCGTTTAAGGGGTCAAGCATCCTGAAATATAATACCTGTTCGGGGTTTAACCTGTTTTCTTTATGGTTAATTTTATAGATATATTCCTTGATGTATTCCTTTTCATCCGGCACTATATTCATTCTATCTGGTCTTAAGTAATATAACTGTTCAGGTATATCATTTCTTCCTAATCTTACAAGTTGCCAGTATGCTTCACCGCTTAAACACCTTGACATTTCCCAAAATTCCAGTAGTGATTGAATAGAATAATAGGGATTGGGTTTTCTTAATAATTGCTGTAAATCATGTTCGGGCAGGTGTTCTTCTTCTCCATCTTTTTTATGTTTATATACCTTTAATGGCAGTCTGCTTACTGCCTGTGCCCTTAAGTGGATACACTTATAAACCACCCATGATTTCTTATAACCCTCTAAAACATGACTCTCATAATCATTATCAGACCATATTGGCCGGCCATGTAAAACACTTGCAATCATAGATAAGGGATTATCTGATTT
>DASRQG010000213.1:0-7522 GCA_035645995.1 Mariniphaga sp.
GTTGATTTCTTTAAATGTTCTATCGCAACAAGCATCTGTTTCAGGGCTAATTACTGATACTTCCGGACAGCCATTACCCGGTGTGACTGTTGCAGTAAAAGGAACCACACAAGGTACTGTAACTAATCAGGATGGGGAATATATTCTGAATAATGTTCCCGGAGATGCTGTGTTAGTAGTCTCATTTGTTGGAATGAGAACACAGGAAATCTCTGTCAATGGCAGAACAGTCATAAATGCCAGTTTATCAAAAGAAGCTATTGGATTAGATGAAGTAGTGGTAACTGCTTTAGGAATTACAAGAGATAAAAAGCAGTTGAATTATTCAATCCAACAGATCGATGGAGAATTGGTAGGTACAACAGGAAACATTGATGTTTCAAGAGGCCTTCAGGGGAAAATTGCCGGTGTTACTGTACGACAAACAAGTGGTGCTCCGGGAAAAACACCTAAAGCGGATGCATTGGAAATTCATCGGGGGGAACTACTTCTTATTTTGCAGCAGCTGTTGATCCACGTATAACATTAGCAGTTGTTTCATGCTCCTTTTCAACTTATAAAACCTCATGGCTAAAATATAAACATTGTTCATGTGGTTTTATACCTGATATCCTGAATGTGGGAGACATGCCTGATATAGCAGCTCTGATAGCTCCCAGAAAATTGATCATTATTGCAGGCAAACAGGATCATTTAGCCGATATCGAAGGAGTCCGGGAGGGATTCACCATCGCACAAAATGCATATCAAAAAATTGACAGAGGTGAAAATATTATTCTTTTAGAGGGAGAGGGTGGACATATGTTTTATCCAGATCTTGCATGGCCGGTTATTCAAGAATCTATTAATACCAATTAAACATCATGAATATAAAAATTATTTTAGTACTTGTGATTATCAACTTTCAAATTCGGGGAATTTGTCAGGAATCTAAAAATGTACATCCTGATTCACGCTTTGCAGAAGGTGAACTATTAAATACTAAAGCTAATGGATTTAATGGTATATGGTATATGAACCAACCTTCAAACGATGAATATGTATATAAATACAGTGGAGGACTCGCAACTTATTGTGCAAAACATCAGCCATTTGCTGTCTATGCAGAAGAAGTTGATAAAACCTTCTTTTGCTTTGGCGGAACCGATGATACAAATTCAACATTGTTTCATAATGTTTCATATTTTGATCATAAAACGGGGAAAGTGGCCAATCCTACCATCATCCTTAATAAAAATACTACAGATGCACATGATAATCCTGTAATATCATTAGATGAAGAAGGATATATCTGGGTTTTTTCAACATCACATGGAACCTCACGACCTTCTTATATCAGTAAGAGCCGAAAACCCTATAATATTAACAAATTCGAAAAAGTTAATGCTACAGAATTAGAAAATGGAGTTGAAAAACCATTTAACAACTTTTCCTACTTCCAGGTCTGGCATGTAAAGTCAAAAGGTTTTATGGCATTATTTACTAAATATCAAAAAGGTCACAGGGTGATAGGATTCAATACAAGTAAAGACGGAATTAAATGGAATGAATGGAAAGTCCTTGGTCATATTGACATGGGACATTACCAGATAAGTGGCGAAAATAATGGGAAAATCTCTGTTGCTTTTAATTATCATCCCGATCCGAAAGGATTAAACTGGCGAACTAACTTGTATTACCTGGAGACAACTGATTTTGGCGAATCCTGGCACACCGCATCAGGTGAGGAAGTACAATTACCACTGACCAAGCCTATTAACCCTGCATTGGTGCAACATTTCCAGCACGACAGCCTGAATTGCTATATGAAGGACCTCAATTTTGATGAAAAGGGTCAGCCTATTGTAATGGTACTTTCAAGTAAAGGTTATGAATCGGGTCCGAAAAATAATCCCCGAAAGTGGGAACTTTTCCACTTCAATGAAGGCAAATGGGATAATCATGTTATAACTACCTCTGACAATAATTATGATATGGGCTCCATATACATTGAACCTCATGGTATATGGCGTTTAATTGCACCTACCGGGCAAGGTCCTCAGGCGTATAATCCGGGAGGAGAAGTTGCTTTGTGGTTAAGCAACAATAATGGTGAAACCTGGGAAAAGAAAAAGCAATTAACTTTAAATAGTGAGAGAAATCATACTTATGTAAGAAGGCCTGTAAATGTTTCTTCTGAGTTCTATGGAATATGGGCCGACGGGCATGGAAGACAGCCATCTAAATCGAACCTTTATTTTTGCGATAAAGATGGAAATGTATTTTTACTGCCTGAAACAATGAAAAAATCCGCAGTAAAACCAGAACCTTACAATATCCCTGACTTATGAATATTCAAAAACCAACTTAACTCATTATTTAGTACATGCTTATAATTCTTTAACCGCATATTAAAAATAAGTCTGGAACTCTGTAAAGATGTTTTAAGTTAAATTCTAACATTCTTAAACAATGACACTCGGAATTCTGGCCCTACTATCATCAGTACCCATTATTATACTTTTCGTATTAATGGTATGGTTTCGGTGGCCTGCTGTAAAAGCGATGCCCCTGGCATGGATTGTAACAATGACCTTAAGCTACTTTATATGGAAAGTACCAGTAAATTGGTTACTGGCATCTAATATTAATGGCTTATTCATCAGCCTTCAAATCATTCTCATAGTATTCGGAGCATTAGCAGTATTATATATGCTACGTGAAAGCGGGGCTATCGAAGTCATCAACACAGGGTTCAAACACATCTCAGATGACAGGCGTATTCAGGTAATTATTATTGCCTGGTTTTTTGGTGGATTTATTGAAGGTGCAGCAGGTTTTGGAACACCTGCTGCTTTAGTTGCTCCACTCTTACTATCTCTGGGCTTTCCGGCTCTTCCTGCAGTGATTTTTGCATTGGTGGCAAATAGTTCTCCTGTATCATTTGGTGCAGTAGGAACTCCCACAATCTTAGGCATTGGTGCATCTCTGAATACTCATGATACACTGACTGCAATCTCAGATGCCGGCATGAGCTATGGTGAATTTATTAACCAGGTGGGGTTCTGGACAGCGCTTATTCATCATATACCTGCTATTTTTCTACCCTTACTGATTGTAGTTATTATGACCAGTACTTTTGGAGAGAATAAAAGTTTCAGAGAAGGCTTTAGAATATGGCCTTATGCAATAATGGCCGGTATATGTTTTGTTATTCCATACCTTCTGTCTGCATGGCTTCTGGGCCCCGAATTCCCTTCTCTAATCGGATCGTTATTTGGATTAATTATCCTGATTCCACTAACACGTAAAAAATTTCTTGTGCCAAAAAGAAAATGGGATTTCCCTGATAAAACAAAATGGCCCAAACATTGGATGGGTAGTATCCCTCAATCAGCAAATATTAATGATAAAAAGTTTTCATTAACCAGGGCATGGGTTCCTTATTTTTTAATCGGACTGATTCTTATCATTTCCCGGTTCCCCGCCTTTAAACTGTCTGAATGGTTGAGCCGCATTCAGTTCACCTTTTCAGACATATTTGGTACAGCAACAACAATAGCATTTGAACCTCTTAAGAACCCGGGAATTTTCCCATTCGTATTCATTGCTATTTTGGGGATTTTTCTTTTTAGAATGAAAAAAGTACAAGTCTACAGGTCCTGGAGGGAAACAATAAATAAAATTAAATTACCGGCAATTGCTCTTGCATTTGCAGTACCTATGGTACGATTGATGATGGATTCAGGGTCCAATACATCATATCTAGAAAGCATGCCTTTAATAATGGCAGAATATCTGGGCGATATTTTTAAAGGTATGTGGCCGATCGTATCGCCATTTGTTGGTGTACTGGGAACTTTTATTTCAGGATCAAACACAATGTCAAACATGCTATTTTCATTTTTTCAATACTCTTTTGCTGAAAATCTTGGTATGTCAAAAATAATTGTTGTCAGCCTTCAAAATGTTGGAGGTGCAGTAGGAAATATGATCTGTGTTCATAATATTATTGCAGTTTGTGCAACAGTAGGATTAACCGGCATTGAAGGCCGCATCATCAGACAGAATATTATTCCTGTATTTCTATACACATGCCTTGCCGGCATAATTGGAATGGTACTGGTTAATTTCCTCCAAATAAATCTATTCTGAAGATAAGATAAGTATAAAAATGTTTTTTGAGATAATAGTAAATTTTAACCAAAATAAAAATGAACGTACAGGCATTAAAAATCGGCCTTTTTATTCCCTGCTACATTGATCAATTTTATCCGAATGTAGGTAAAGCTACTTATAAACTGTTAAAAAAAATTGGTTTGGAAGTAGACTATCCCTTAGCTCAAACCTGCTGTGGCCAACCAATGGCAAATAGTGGAAATGAAAAGGAAGCCATCCGACTTTATAAGAATTTTGTTGATTGCTTCAAAAATTACGATTACATTGTTTCACCTTCAGGAAGTTGTGTATATCATATAAAAGAACATTATAATATCATTGAACAAACTTCAGCAGTACAAGAAGTCAGAAAAAACATTTATGAACTCACTGCATTCCTTATTGATATTTTAAAAATTCAAAACTTCGATATAACATTTCCTTTTAAAGTGGGAATCCACCAAAGTTGCCATGGATTAAGAGGGTTAAAACTAGGGACACCTTCTGAACTGATTACTCAGGGAACCTCAAAAATTCATCAACTTCTGGAACCATTAAGAGGAATAGAAATCATTAACTTGAATAGAAAAGATGAATGTTGTGGTTTCGGAGGCACCTTTTCTATTAACATGCCCGACATCTCCGTTAGGATGGGTGAGGACAGATTAAAAGACCATTTACAAAACGGAGCGGAAATAATTACTTCAACTGATATGTCTTGCATCATGCACCTTGAGGGGCTGGCACGCCGCCAACATCAAAAAATAAAATTTTTACATATTGCAGAAATCTTAACTAGTAACTCATGATTAAACAATCTGCGTCATATTTTTTAAAAGACAAGGAACGAACGAAGTGGCATGATAATACATTATGGATTGTCAGACAAAAAAGAGATAATATTGCAGGTACTGTACCAGAGTGGGAGAAATTGCGAGAGGCTGCTTCTCAAATAAAAGAAAACACGCTGGCAAATCTTGATCAGTATTTATTACAATTTGAACACAAAGCACAGAAAAATGGAGTTCAGGTGCATTGGGCCTTTGATGCTAACAGATTTAATCAAATCGTTTATTCAATAATCCGGAAAAATAAGGCAACAAAAATTGTAAAAAGCAAATCAATGCTTACAGAGGAATGCGGATTAAATCCATTTCTAGAAAAAAAAGGTTATGAGGTCGTTGATACTGATTTGGGAGAACGAATTATTCAATTCAAGCATGAGCCACCATCTCATATCGTGATGCCGGCAATCCATCTGAAAAAAGAAGAAATAAGTCAACTTTTTCATAATAAGCTCAATACTGAGGAAGGGAATATTGACCCATCATACTTAACTGCAGCCGCCCGTACACATCTGCGAAAAAAATTTCTTGAAGCAGAAATAGCCATTACAGGTGTAAACTTTGGCATAGCAGAAAATGGTGCAGTGGTTGTGTGCACGAACGAAGGAAATGCAGATATGGGAGTAAATGCTGCACCTGTACAAATTCATTGTATGGGTATTGAAAAAATTATTCCTCGCATTAAAGACCTTGGAGTTTTCACTCGAATACTTGCCCGAAGTGCAACAGGCCAACCCATTACAGCCTACACATCTCATTACTTAAAGCCCAAACCACATGGTCAGATGCATGTTGTAATTGTAGATAATGGAAGATCTGAGCTACTTGGAAAAGAAGAATATCGAAGCTCCTTGAAATGCATCAGATGTGGAGCCTGCATGAATACATGTCCTGTTTACAGAAGAGTTGGCGGGCATAGCTATGGAAGTGTCATCCCAGGACCTATTGGTTCTATTCTTTCTCCACATCAAAATCTAAAAAAGTTTAAAGACCTTCCTTTTGCATCATCACTCTGTGGTTCCTGTACTGATGTATGTCCTGTAAAAATAGACATCGACAAACAATTATATGCATGGAGGCAAACCATCTCAGAGAAACATCTCCAACCAATGGGTAAATCGTTCTCAATGAAAATTGCCTGGAAAATACTCTCTAATCAAAAAATATATGAACGTCTGGGAACAGTCGTTCGTTGGAGCCTGAGAAATTTGCCACGTTTTATGATTTATAATAAACTGAATATATGGGGAAAGCATAGAGAACTTCCAGCACCACCTAAAGAATCTTTTAAACAGTGGTACAGAAATAACGAATTAAAAGTTAAGTAGTATGGACAAAAATAAAATAATACAATCTATCCGCCGGAATAGCCGGCAAAATGTACCGCTTCTCAACCCTGATATATTTGACCTGGAGAATTATGGACTATTAGAGAACTTTAAAAAAAATATTCATCAAGTGGGGGGAGTATTTATTCAGCTACATATTGATAAACTGGCTACATATTTAGATGAAAATTATTCACATGCTGTTGATTTTCGTACGGCAGAAGCAAAAAAAGAGTATTCAGCTAATTGCTCCAATGAAAAATTGGCACAACTGAAAGCTGTTATCCTTGATGGTCAAATCGGAGTAGCAGAGAATAGTGCAATATATGTTGATGAAGATAATTTTCCAAATCGTTTAATCCCTTTCATAAATGAAGAAATTATAATATGCCTGAATTCAGAAAATGTTTTAGGTAATATGCATATTGCCTATTCCCGAATTGAAAATCATTTAAATAGTTTCGGTTTATTTATTTCAGGACCATCAAAAACTGCTGACATAGAACAGAATCTTGTGTTTGGTGCTCATGGATCAAAATCCTTCTATGTAATCCTGTACGACAATGTAAACCAGAATTTCGATAATTTGCTGTGAAAGGTATGAATAAACATTTATTCCCTGAAGATGTTTAATGCAGGGGATTTTTTATATAAATATCCTTTGTTTTTCTTATATTGATTGATAAATGAGTAATTTTTACTAGGAAAAAATCCTGTCTGAAAATTAATGCCAAATAAGACCATATATGATTTTATTACTTTATCCCGTAAGTATTTTAAAACCTACCTCGGTATAAGTATTTCTATATTCTTGTTTCTTTCGTTTTTTCAACCGTTTCCTACTCAAGATTTTGAATATGAAAACAAACAACTATTTATAGCCGGAATCGGATTCATTATTTTTTTTGTTCAGGTAATTACTCAAATCCTTTTTCAAAACCATCTTATTCATATCCAATCAAGTGATGATGATAATTCATTATTGAATTCTGTCTATTATTTTTCGCAATTAACGCTTACCAGTATTGCTTTTATATTCTTTATCCGGTTTGTTGGCCATACAAGTATCTCATTCAATATTGTTGCAAGAGTTGTAATTATCTGTCTGAGTATCCCAATAACCATTCATTTAAAAAATAAGATCAACTCACTGCACGAGCGAAACAAAAATCTTAACCATGAAACGAGAATGATGCAGGAGAAAATAAAGTT
>DASRQG010000214.1:0-6047 GCA_035645995.1 Mariniphaga sp.
CGCCACCAACGACAAGGCTGGCAGGAAAAACAATATCACCAGGATAAATGATATTATCCTGTAGGGTTTATAATATTGAAAATGAATCATAACTATCTCCTTTTTTTTGTACCTGCATAGATCAGTGAACGTTTATTCCCATTCAATTGTTGCAGGTGGTTTTGAACTTATATCATACACTACACGATTTATGCCAGGAACTCTGTTGATAATTTCATTTGACATTTTCGCAAGAAATTCATAGGGAAGATGTACCCAATCTGCTGTCATACCATCAGTTGATGATACCGCCCTTAAGGCTACGGTATTTTCATAGGTTCGTTCATCACCCATAACTCCTACCGACTGGATTGGTAATAACATAACCCCAGCCTGCCATACCTTATCATATAGATCCCATTTTCTGAGTCCATCAATGAATATAGCATCTGCTTCCTGTAACATAATTACTTTTTCGGGAGTGATATCACCTAAAATCCTGATGCCTAAACCCGGGCCGGGAAAAGGATGCCGTCCCAGCAGTTCCTGTTTTATTTCAAGGCTTTTGCCTATACGTCTTACTTCATCTTTAAATAAGAGGCGTAAGGGCTCAACCACCTTTAATTTCATAATATCAGGCAGTCCGCCAACATTATGATGTGATTTTATTTTAGCTGAAGGACCATTAACTGATACGGATTCGATAACATCAGGATAAATAGTTCCCTGTCCGAGCCATTTTACCCCTGGTATTTTATGAGCTTCCGATTCAAAAACCTCAATAAAATTACGGCCAATTATTTTTCTTTTTTGTTCGGGATCTGTAATTCCCTGAAGTGAGTCCCAGAATTTCTGCCTTGCGTTAACGCCAATTACATTAAGCCCCATATCATGATATGAGTCAAGTACATTCTCAAATTCATTTTTACGCAATAGACCATTATCGACAAAAATGCAGGTCAGGTTATTTCCGATCGCCTTATGTAGTATAACTCCGGTTACCGATGAATCTACACCCCCCGATAAGCCAAGAACTACCTTGTCGTTTCCAAGCTTTTCTTTTAGTTCCTTTATAGTATTTTCAACAAAGGAAGCAGGTGTCCAGTCTTGTTTACAGTCACAAATTTCAACTACAAAATTCTTGAGCAATTGCTGTCCTTCTGTTGTATGATAAACTTCCGGATGGAACTGAATTCCATATGTGAGCTCATTATTAATTTTATAAGCGGCATTGGCAACATCTTCGGTAGAAGCTACAAGCTTACTGTTTTCAGGCAGACTTTTGATAGTATCACCATGTGACATCCAAACCTGTGAGTGGGCATTTATATTTTTAAACAGACTGCAATTGTCATCGATATAACCTAGTCTAGCTCTGCCATATTCTCGTGTATTTGAAGGAGCAACTTCTCCACCAAAATGTTGAGCTATATATTGGGCACCGTAACAAACTCCCAGTACAGGCAATCTGCTTTTAATCTCTGACAGGTCGATCTGAGGAGCTTTAGGATCACGCACTGAGAAAGGGCTGCCTGAAAGAATGACACCTTTTACGGATTCGTCAGGTTCAGGAAAGTGATTAAATGGATAAATTTCACAATACACATTCAACTCACGTACTTTCCTTCCTATCAATTGTGTGTACTGCGATCCGAAATCGAGAATTAAAATTTTTTCCTGCATGAAAATTAATTATTAAGTTGATTGCCGTGAATATGGGGGACAAAAGTAAAAATTACTAATGAAAAACCTGTAAATGCATATCTTAAGAAACCAAAATTAATTTTAATTAATGGCACTTGTAAGATATGGATGATCAATATTTGTTATTTTTGACCCAGAATTAATGTAAAGTTTTAATAATGAAATTATCAAGATATTTTCTTGTGTTGATGATGCTTGCTTGTACAGTATATGAATCAGCAGCTCAATTACTCAGGGAAAATGAAATGGTAGTTATTAAAGGTGAAAAATTTATTTTACACCAAGTACGTACAGGAGAAACTGTATATTCCATCAGCAGGCAATATCAGATTGATAGCCAAGATCTTGCTGGGATTAATCCCAATATAGCCAAAGGGTTAAAAATAGGGGATATGCTTAAAATTCCTTATCGGGAAGGAGTAGAATGGCAACAACAGGAACTTCCACAGAAAGGAGATCCTGATTATTTCGAATCCTATACAATACGATCACGTACAGAAACTCCCTATTTTATTGCGCGGGAATTTGGGATTACAGTTGAACAGATATATGCCTATAACCCTGAAATTACAAGGTTCAGGAAGGGTACCACTTTAAGAATACCGCGCTGGGGAATTCAGCCTGCTACTACAACCGGCAGAATAATAGAATCGCAACAGGAAGATATTTCGGATCGGGAGCTTATTCTTTATGAAGTTCAGCCGGGTGAGACCTTAGAATCTATTGCAAAACAGTTTCGAATATCAGAAAGTGAGATACTTTTTTTTAATCCAGGTGCTGGTAGATTAACTCCAGGTAGCATAATTCATCTTCCTAAACCTTCTGATGGGACGGGGAGGGAAAATTTGGCCGAAAAGCGTGAAGAAATAGATTCAGAATATGCTGATGATGTGACATTCTTTGACCATACCATAGTGTCAGGTGAAACATTATGGTCGATTACCAGAAAATATAATGTTTCAGAATTTGAACTGAAAAGACTCAATCCAATACTTGAGTCGGGTTTTCCGGCCGGAATTACCATAAAAGTTCCAATTCGCCAGTCAGAACTTGCTAATGCTGAACCGATAAATGAAGAAGCATTTTTACGGCATGAAGTTAAGGCAGGGGAAACATTATTTGGCCTTTCATCTGAATATAACCTTAGTATTCCTGATCTGCGAAAGTTTAATCCGCAGCTGGAAAGCCGTAATTTGGTGGTTGGAGAAACTATACTGATACCACGTCAAATAGATGCACCCATTGTAAGACAAACTGATGAACCTGATGATGAATCTACAGAAGAAGCTTCGGGTTATGAGGATAGCTATTACGAGGTGGACCTTCCCGTGATAATCCCGGAAAATTGTATGCCCGATGATTTTGGATTACGAATGGCTTCATCATATGATGTAGTCCTTTTCCTTCCACTGTTTGTATCACAGAACGATGAACAGAATATGGATCTTGTTAAGGAAGAATTACCAGTAGATTCATTATTCGCAATTGATGAAGTGGTTGAGGAAGATACCATAATTGAGACGGACGAGCCTGAAGAATTATTTTATAACTTTTATCGTGATAGTGAGAATTACCTGAAATTTTATGAGGGCGTTCTCCTGGCTGTTGATTCACTTCAGCGTGCAGGAATGCATATTGTGCTTCATGTGTTTGATACACAGCAAAACCCTGCAGAAATCAGGAAGCATATTTATTCTCCGAATTTTTTGAACACAGACCTAATTATCGGACCTGTCTTTCCAAATATTCAGGATGAGGTGGCTGCGATTGCAGCTAAGAATCGTATTCCATTAGTATCTCCGTTATCGGCTCAATCAGGAGTATTGGAATCTAACCCTTTTTATTTTCAGGTTAATCCGACACGCGAATTTATTATTTCAAAGACAGCTGAACTTGTTGCAGAAGAATACTTTAATAGCAATTTTATTGTAATTAAAACAGATCAATCAGGTAGTGCACCGGAAGAGAAAGTTGTTAATCTTGTAAGAGAAAAGCTTGCTCCTTCAGGTTACTGGAATAATCCCAAAGGTATGCTTTATAATGAGGTGAACTTCTCCAGCGATGGAGTTGCAGGCTTGCGAAAGGCTTTCAGGAAAGATAAAGCAAATGTTGTTTTTGTTTCCTCCATGCATGAAGGAGATTTGAGTATTGTGCTCTCCAATGTGAATAATATTGCTCGAAATTTCGATGTCACCTTAATAGGGTTCAATAGATATGAACAATTTAGAAGCATCCAGGAAGATTTTTTCCACAATTTGAGACTGCAATTTATTGCACCTTATTGGGTGGATTATTCACATCCTGAAACCATTCGTTTCCTGCAGGATTATAAAAGAGAATTTCATACCGAACCAGGAAATTTTGGAATGCAGGGGTATGATGTGGCTTTTTACTTCCTGAATGCAATAAAGAACTATGGGAAGGAATTTGTGGATTGTCTGCCATATCAACAGGTACATTTGTCACAAGGTAGTTATAGCTTCGAAAAGCAGGCTCCTTTAGGGGGATATATGAATCAGGGAGTATCAGTGATTAGCTATGAGCCCGATTTTGATATAGTGCGTAAAAGGATAATTGGTGCATACCGGTATGCATCGAAATAAGTAATAGTAAACTACACGGGCTATTGCCAATTAAATAGGCCTGAAAGTTCGGTTGAGGGTGTAAATTGGTAAATGATGGTATTTTAATAGCTTTAAATCGTGGGGTAGGATCGGTAGAATGTAGAAAGTGATTTTTATCTTCAGGCAGGTATAAAAAGAAAAGGAACGTACATCTAATTAAAATGCAGGTTCCTTTTTTTTATCAAATAGGATAAAAGTAAGCAGGACTATTTATATCCTTAACTCGTAGAATGTTTTCTTTATAATTTCAATGGCTTCCATTAATTGTTGATCGTTAATAATCAAGGGTGGGGTGAATCTAATTATATGTTCGTGAGTAGGTTTGGCAAGTAACCCATTTTCCTTTAAAGCCAGACAAACATCCCATGCTTTAATGCCATTGGCAGGTTTAATCGTTACAGCATTGAGCAATCCTTTTCCGCGAACTGACTCAATTAATTTAGAATCAATAGCCCTCAGTTCTTTTCGAAATAGCTCCCCCAGAACTAAAGCATTATCCGCAAGCTTTTCGTCGATGATTACATTAAGTGCTGCCATCGCAACACGTGCAGCAACAGGATTGCCACCATACGTACTACCATGTTCTCCGGGTTTTATGGTAAGCATAATTTCATCGTTGGCCAGGACACATGAAACTGGATACATTCCTCCTGAAAGTGCTTTGCCCAAAACAAGTATATCCGGTCGTACTTCTTCATGGTCGCAGGCAAGCATTTTACCTGTTCGGGCCAGGCCGGTTTGAACTTCATCGGCTACAAAAAGCACGTTATATTTTTTACACAAATCAGCAGCTTTTTTTAAGTAACCATCTTCGGGTACAAATACACCTGCTTCTGCCTGAATGGGTTCTACCAGAAAACCTGCAACATGGGGGTCTTTAAGTTCCTTCTCAAGACGCGCAATATCATTATAAGGAATGTTTACAAAGCCAGGAGTATAAGGTCCATAATCATTATATGCATCCGGATCAGATGACATGGAAACAATGGTTATGGTACGGCCATGAAAGTTACCATCACAAACCACAATCTTAGCCCGATTCTGAGGAATTCTTTTTACCTTATAACCCCATTTTCGAACCAATTTAAGCGCTGTTTCGTCTGCCTCAGCTCCAGTATTCATTGGTAGCATTTTGTCGTATCCAAACAGTTTTGTCATATACTCCTCCCAATCACCCAGCACATCATTATAAAAGGCACGTGATGTGAGTGCAAGCGACTCAGCCTGACTGGTTAAAGCTTTAATTATTTTCGGATGACTGTGCCCCTGATTCACGGCAGAATAAGCAGCAAGAAAATCAAAGTATCTTTTACCTTCAACATCCCATACAAAAATTCCTTCGCCTTTTGCCAGTACAACTGGCAACGGATGGTAATTGTGAGCTCCGTATTTCTCTTCTTTGGTTATATAATCTTGCGATTTTAATTTTTCCATATCAGATTCTATTAGTTTGCTGCATAATTACAAATTTCATAGCAATATTTAAATGATTTTTGTTAGCAGTAGCATCTAAACAGATATTATCTATTGGTTTTGCCAGTCTTATTTCCAGAGCCTGGCAATTAAAGCCTCTGTAAAAATAAATAGCAGCGACAGAAGGATACACCATTTCCAAAGTTGCCGGCCTCGTTGGATGTCTTTAAGTTCTTCCTTGAAATTTGTTGATACATTATCAAATACTGTGGCATTTTGAAGATTGTTAATTTTTATCTGCTGGTTAATATCATCAACGGAAAGGTA
>DASRQG010000215.1:0-2453 GCA_035645995.1 Mariniphaga sp.
AACTTCCTGAAATCATAACCTGTCCTGTTGGTTCCTCCATCATTAAAGGTAGTATATTCTTTACCATCAATAGTTATAGGTTGATTCCACATATTATAAATAAATGGAACATAATCTGTTTCCTGTAATGAAAGCATTCCCCGGATTTTTTCAAAATCCCACAGTATTGATGCTTTCATCCGATAATCTCTATTGGCATAGCTTTCCGGATTAAGGGCAGAATTGGGAGCAGTTCTTGCATCCGGATTAGTATTGGGATTCATTGGAATCAGAGGTTCTAAAAAATCTCCTGTTATGGTTGATTGATATCGGTCAGCAATTTCAAAACGCGGTATGACCTGGTTTTGAGAACCTTCTATTGACCGGCCAGTGAAAACGCGCATTAATTCTTCGCTTTGGTTGGTACCGGTGCCTCCGTGTGTAAATACCATAATCATTTCACCATCTGTATTAGGATTACCGGTTGAAGGAATAAACATATAATAGTAATTAGGCAATATTTCTGCATCTCCCATTGTTCCCCATTCACCTGGTTCACCTCCACGAAATAATTGTAATCCAAAATCATCAATCACTCGTTTAAAATCGGCAGCTGCTGCTGTATAAGCCGCTATTGCTTTTGTTTCATCAGGAGTAAAAGTTTCCAGTTCCGGCCAGCCAAATTTATTCCAACATGCCCAATAAAGTTGCAACTTTCCCCGGAAAGCTAAAGCTGCCGGTTTACCTGCCCGTCCAACTTGTCCCGAGTTGTCAGGAAGTTTCTCAACAGCATAATTAAAATCGGCAAGTATAGAATCCTTAACCTGTTCAATTGGCAATCGGCTCAACGTTGCAACTTCAGAATTATCATATATTATATTCCCAAAATAAGGGACATCACCATACATAGCAATTAATCGAAAATAAACCATGCCTCGTAAAAGGCGGGCTTCACCGATAATAGCCTCAAGTGATTCAAGTGATGATTCAGTTGCATCAGGCAGCATATTTTCAACATTATGAATGACATAATTGGCCCGGCTTACTCCACCATAACAAGCTTCCCATACTTCATCGGCACCTCCTCCGAAATTACTCGGATTATTTACAGAAAAACTTATTGGTGCAGCTCCTGTATTATATACCCTTAAAAATTCCGCATGACCATCATAATGATAATCTCTGTCAAAAATAGGCCGAATAGATGCGTATGCACCCATTAAAGCATAAGTTGCATCTGCCTCTGTCTGCCAAAAAGATTCAGCACCAAGCTCTGTTGTAGGTTGAAGGTTTAATAAATCATCTTTGCATGAATAAGAAAACAATATTAAACCTGCTAATGCTATAGTTGATATTTTTCTAAATATAATTTGTCGCATAATATGTTCATTTTTAAATTCCGATATTAATACCAATTAAGAAAACTTTATTGAGTGGATATACTTCATTTGCATAAGTTCTCTTCTCAGGATCCAGCCCCCTGTATTTTGTGAAAGTCATTAAATTCTCTCCTGAACCATAAATTCTGATATTAGAAACTCCGAACCTTTGAAGTAAACGGCCGGGTATTGTATATCCAAGTTGAAGATTTTTAAATCGCAGGTAGGACATATTATCCAACCAAAAAGTTGTATTAGCTCTGTTATTGTTGCCATAAAGACGAGGCCAGGCGCCGTCTCTGTTCTCTACTGACCATGGTTCATTCCAGTGATCCCATGTTGACGCGTAGTGAGTGGCCGGAAAATTAACATTATTGTAGTTATTCAACCAATAATCTTTACGCCCCGCGCTGCCCTGCATTAATATTGCCAGGTCAAAATTTTTCCATGACAGGTTAGCATTTAAGGCAAAATTTGTAGTAGGCCTGTCACGCAATGAATTAGGATAGGCTTTTAAATCATTTCCGTCAATCCGGCCATCTCCATTTAAGTCTTCACGAAGAATATCTCCCGGTCTGGCTCCTTGCGGGGTAGCATTAAAAACATCCTGCCAGGTCTGGGCAATACCCCTGTCAACATAAGTATATAGAAAACGATAGGGCATATCTAAATACACAAAACCTCTGGTAAGAAATTCATTCCATTCTTCCAATATGGTAGCATTATATGAAGCATTTGCATTTATTGAATAACCAATTGTTCTGGTTTGATCTCTCCACGTAATATTAACTTCAACGCCCCTGTTTCTTAAATTACCTATATTGCGCCTGGGTGCTTCATAAGCCCCGGTAAGTAAACTTGACAGATCAGATGGACGGTTCATACCAGTGGTTAACCGATCATAAAAATCCAGCTCAGTGGTGAGTTTACTTCTCCAGAATCCAAGATCAAGTCCAATATTAGTTACAGTAGTTTCTTCCCAGGTGAGATTCCTGTTCACCATTTTTTCATTTACAAATCCTTTTTCAATACTGCCATCAATAAAATAGTTTTCTGTCCCCAAAGTTTCTTTTTGTTCATAACGATCCACTCCAC
>DASRQG010000216.1:0-11451 GCA_035645995.1 Mariniphaga sp.
ATCGTACTTGCAAACAATACAGACATTCCTATCACCTTGAAATCAAAAGGTGAAAGAGTGATACTAAAACTCCTGAGAATTGAAAATGTCAGCCCCACAGCAGTAAATAAAGCCCCAATAACAAGAAGGGAAAATGATGAATAAACTGCATCGCGCGTAACTTTTATCTTTTCATTATTCATTCTATATCTGACAAAACTCCAAAGTATTGCCAAAAGAGAAATGATATATATATAAGCTGAATATTTAAACCAGGCAATAGAGACCCAGCCATATAGTAACCAGTTTGTTGAAAAAATCAGTTGATAGCAAACAAATACAAGCGATCCGGCAAAACTTACCCACCCGAGCCTGCGCTGGTAAAGATGAGCATAACGGTAAATATTTTCCAGCATAAACAGGGAATATACAAGCACTAATATATGCAATATAAGCATAAATACAGATACATAATCCGGACAGTAAAAAAGCTCCTGGTTTTTTGAATAATTAAAAACTCCAGGCATTAAAGTAATAAAGGCAACAACTAGTGGTATGACCACTAAAACCGATCTGATTGAAAAAATCTTTTTCCAAAAATTTTTACCTGAACTTTTCTGCGGATCATCCAGCGTTTGAAGCAACACTGCCTGCATTGGTGAAATCAGTAAAAAGTTAAGGGAAAGTACAAATCTCCAAATCTGATCCATTTCTGCAAAAAAAATTAAACCAGAAAATAAGAATCCTGCAAATGACAATATTATAACTGATAAAAATTGAATCATGCTGTTACATTCCCTGCAATACTTAAGCTTTTAATAGACTGGAAATCTCTGTTTTAATTATTGATGCCTTTATTGGTTTTAAAATTAAATAAAATGCAATATGCTTCAATATTATATTTATCAGGTGAATCAAATGATTAGTATTATAATATAATTACCCGCAAATTATATTGAAAAACTATTTTTAGACGTCCAATTATCGGTTCCACTCAGGTAAAATCTACTCTAAATTTATGAAAAACTATTTTGACTATATAGCCGGAAATTAAAACTACAGCTGTTCAGGTATACAAAGCCCCTATTCAACCAGTTTTGTCCCATTTCTAATAAATTTTGTAATAAAGATAACCTTTTCCAATATTAACAAAGTTGACAATATAGATTTACATAATGGATATTGTATGTTTAACTACTTGTATAAGGGTATTGATCAAACCAAAAATGACTATATCTATGCAACTCATTGATTTTTCACTAATTGAATTACATATTCATGGTATCTATAAGAATGACCAATGCCTTTTTTCATGCCCGGAGTTTCGGAAAAAACTTTTGTCACTTACTATAACAATCTCAAAGCTTCTCTAAACACTGGCAAGAATAATCCGGGTATTTCATAAATATATCGATATTTTATCTGGGGATATTATATTTTGATATAATATGAGTTATTGGTAATTCTAAGTACAAAATCAAGATGCAGGGTACCATTTGACATGTAAACAAAATAAACAATTATGAATGAATCACCGTTGTTGCCAACAAGACATAAAAGTTTTGCAGATACACCCGATTCAATCTTTGTCAAGAATGAATTTGTTAAATTTTTGTACGCTGCCATGCATCTTTATCTGCCGGTAGATAAAGTACGGGAGTTCTGGGATAAACATTATTTTACCGATCATCCGAAACTTCAAAACCCTGTTGATTTCTATAAATGGATTTGGACAGATGAAGAATACTGCCGTGCTGATTTTTTTGTTCAGGTAATAGAATCTATCGAACCCTATTTAAATTCAAAAGGATTCGAAACACCTGTTTTTATTCGTAATGCCTTGTATACCCTCAACAGAGGCCTTTTGTTTTCACCAAAATCAATGTTCAAATGGACCAGCCCATTTCTCGGAGATTTCTATTCCAATGAAGATCTTCGCTACCTTCTTCTCACACTTGTTGAATATTACAGTTCTATCCTTCTTCCGGGAATGCTTCATAAAACACTGAAATTTTTCGATCACAAATCCGATAAAACAATTGAAGCAGTTATCCTCGGAACACGATTTCAGCAATTACCTGACAACAATATATTCAATCCGCTTCCACCTTATGATTGTGAACTTTGGACTGCAACAATCATTCAATGCATGCCAGCCGGAATATATTTACCACCTTTTGAAAAATTATGTATGATTTCTGATATACGTACTGCACAAAATATCGTTCCATATGCACAATATCACAATGATTTCCTGTTAATTAACCAGCAAAGATATGGGAAAAGATGCAGCTTTCACGATTTTTGTAAAAGGAAAAATCTTTTTGAGGAACTACAGCAATACAATCTTCCAGACTTTACTGTCACAGAAATCTTTAATGACTATTACTGTTTAAAACGTAAAAGGGTTGTACTTCACAAAGAATGTATTTATGAGGCACCTGTATACCTTTATAGTTATATTTTTAAAAGATCTTCCAATAAGCCTAAAGATTTCTTCTCATTTATTATTGATGGTACCATCAAGGAAAAAACCGATTCATGGATTAGTGTTGAGAATAGACATAATGAACTCCTTGATACACTGAGCCCACAAAAAATATTGTGCAAATACCATTGCAGTGATGACAGTATTTCTGTTAACGGCAAACACCTGGTGAAATTCATACCTGCAAAAATCTTAAGATACATAATATCTGGTTATGTTAAAAACAATCAGATTGAATTCGAATATCGTGAATTTATCAAAAACCCGGAAATTCCTCTGGATGCTCTTTCTCCAAACATTGCTGTCAGGATACAGCGTCTGTCCAACGTTTTGAAAAAATATTTTCCCCAATTTATTATAGAAAAAACTGCAAGAGGGAAAATCATTATACATGTGAATTGCAAACTGGAATACATTGAGGAATAAAACTGTGAAGATAACACCTGTCTGCTGATACTACCAGGCAAACATGAACACGATTCAAACAAGTGTAACTGATTACATATAAGAATTGTTTAATTGTGTAAAAAAACAGTTTTTTAAAAACCCTTGATTTCGTGTCCAGATCTCGCGTAAGCTTAATTACTATTCAGGTGAAAGTAAAATAAAATGACGCCCCTTTGCCCACCTCACTTACTGCCCAGATTTTACCACCATGCCGCTGGATAACACGGTCTACGATTGATAATCCAACCCCAGTTCCCTTGAATTCTCCTTCTGCATGTGCACGAACAAAAGGTTCGAAAATTCTCCTTTCATCTTTCATATCGAATCCAGTTCCGTTATCTTTTATGTAGAATACCTCTTTACCATTTTTTATTTCTCTTCCAAATTCTATTCTGGCGTCGTCCCGCTTTGATGTAAATTTCCATGCGTTACGTATTAAATTCTCCAGACCAATTTGTATGAGATGAGGATCTACCGAAGCATAAATATTGTCCTGTATAATCAACTCTACTTTTCTTTGTGGTTCTACCCTTTTCAATTCCATTAAACATTTAGATACAATAACCGACAGGTTAATTTCATGCCTGACAAGCTCATGCCTTCCTACTCTTGATAATTGCAACAAATCACTAATGAGCTTTTTCATTCTAAATATGCTATCACCAATATGTTTTAAATATTCCCGACCTGTATCATCCAAACGTTCTCCATAATCCTCAGTCAGATATTTATGCAGATTTTCCATTATAAATAGTGGATTTCTTAAATCATGTGAAACTGAATACGAAAAAGACTCCATATCCTTGTTCACTGTTTCAAGTTCAACCGCACGGATTTCCAATTCTTCATTTAACCTGCGTATATCATTTTCTGCTTTATGCCGATCTGTAATATCATGAATTATTGAAAACAGTACATCCCTGTTTTCAAACTTAATAGGCGAGGAATAGACTTCAACCCATCGTACCTGTCCGTCAGAAAGTCTGTGCTTGAATTTAAAATATTGCTTTCCAACTAAAGCTTCCTTCATTTCTGTTTTTAACTTCTCGAGTGACAAAACATTTATTTCATCTATTCTCTTTGCTTTTATTTCTTCCAGTGAATAATTGTAAAATTGAAGTGCAGATTGATTAGCATCTATTACATAACGGCTTACAGGATCAACAAGCAACATGATTGCACGATTACATTCAAACATACTTCGAAAACGGTTTTCACTTTCAACCAGACTTTTTTGCAATTTGATTAGCTCGGTTACATCAGTAAAACTTATTACAATACCAGTAATAAAACTTTCCTCTGTTTTTACCTGGGCTGAACTCAATGATAACCAGTACGTTTGACTACCGACATCCAGCTTGAATATTTTAGAATGGACCACCTCGCCTTTCATTGCTTTAGAAAACAGATCTTCAAACGCCAAATGTTCATTCTTATTTACATTCTTGATTAGGTATTTTCTCATCCGTTCAGATAGTGTCTTTTTTAAATCTTCATTTTCAAAATTAAATATATTTTTGGCAATATCATTAATAAACTTTATCGTTGTATTTTTATTATATACAATAATCCCGTCGGGCAAGGCATTAATCATGGCTTCCCATTCAGCAACAAGCCGTTCACGATCCTGCTCTATTCTCGTCTTTTCGGTTATATCTGTAAATACATTTATAGTACCTATTAATTTGCCATTTTCGTCTGAGACCCTTACAGAATCCACAGTCAGTATCTTTATGACTGAATTCTCAAATTTGATTAGTACCGTGTTATGAAATAATTCACCACCATTTACATTGATAATCAAGGATAAATCCTGAGGTTTCAATTCTTCACCTTCACGACTATAAAATTTATACTCCTCGGCAGGGTAAAATTGGGAACCTGAATTTATTTTACCAAATATTGAAACTGCACTGTGATTTGCAAGTACGATTCTGTTTTTCAGATTCAGAAAAACGACTCCTATCGGCAGTATATTGATTAATTTCCTCAGGTGCTTCTGGTTGGCATTTGCTTTTTCCATGGCGTTTGATGACAATCTAACAAGAAACGCAGTAATCCAAACTACTGTAATTCCCGACCCCCTGTTTGCCAACCTTCTGTATAAAGGTAACGGCAGTGAATACGACAAAAAATAACCTGTTATCATCAACACTGTTGCTGCCAAAGAAATCATGTAAATCGTTTTGCCTGAATTCTCTGTCAGAAACAGAACCGGCAAAACATACAGAAACCATATCGTAAAATTCGGAGTAACAAAGGTATCAAACAGAAAAATCAAAAACAACAGGACTAAAGCCACCAAAAACCTGCGCCTGCTGTTAAGCATAATCATTTTAAATTGATACCTTTTCCTTATACCAATTCCATATTGGTAATTTCTGCTATCATAAAACAAACTTTAATTAAACCTTAACAGTAACGATTCCTTAACGCGACCTCTTCATGGAACGCTGGCATAAAGGGCACCTGCCTGGCCATCGTCAATCATTCGCCTTTATTCAGATTAAAACAAGTTTTTACAAGCACATTTCAGGCCATCAATTACATCAAACAAATACGGGTTTATCAGGTCAGGTATAAATCGCAAAGCATAAACCTGTTTATAGAGGATTAAATTTAATCAACCCAGAACGTTTCTTTTCCTTTTTCTTTTTTTCAGGTCTTTTTTTAAATCTGTTTTCCCAGGCTTCCTGCTTTTCAATTTTCTCCGGATTATCAAAAAGAAGTTCAGGCGGGTGAAAAACTTTATACTCAACAATCATCAGGCCCCGCTCCCATAAAGAATTGGATTGTGGCATACGTACACCTTTACCACAATGAAACATCGATAATTCAGGATGGTTAAGCATCTGGTCACGTCTCATATATCCCGGAGGATAGGTAAATTTTCTATCTGTAATAACTTTAACAGGTCTCATGCAAAGATATTTGTACTCGCTTATCGTATAATCAATAGATAATAAACTATCCTGGTGTGAAATCCTGTCACCAGAAAACTGTAAAACCGCAATTTTCTCTCCCAGAGAATCTTCTGCTGAATCAACTGTTATTACTGCACTACTGAAAACACCGTTCTGGTTATCTGAAATTTCAACTTTAACCGATGCAACAACATCAGTCTGTTTGCTTTCTATTCCAATATATTTCCATGAATTTTCCCTGTTTCGATGAAATAACAGATCCACACCCATACCAGGAAATGCAATTGTAAGATCTACACATGAATCAGGCGCCTGTTTAAAGTTATTTAAACATATCTGATGAGATCCGAAACCAGTTCTATAAATTTTAACTATAGGGAAACATTCCGTACTGTCGGTCTGGGCATAACAGGGCTGTAAACACAACAACGAAAACATTATTCCAGCCAGTACTCTAGTGATGTACCTTTTAGTACATTTATCAGTCCTGAAACAGGAAAACACTTTTATTAACAGTATTGAAGTATTCATAAGTTCATGATTAAGATAACTGTTATGGGTAAGATTTTATGAATCCATATAACTAACAACTTTAAAAAATCTTTTTATTCCTATTAATACAAAACCTGTTATAATATATTTAAACTATATACTGTTGCTGTCTACAGTGTACAAGACCTGTTCACAAGTTCGTCTACACACCACACCTGCCGAAAAAATTTTTCTTACAGGAAACAATTTTATTCCCAAAACCAACAATCTTTGATTTAGATAATAAATGTTACAGGTCATTGCAAAAACTGAAAATGCTTAGTATTATAGATACAGAATCAAATAATCAAAATAATAAAGTAATTATGAATATGAATATGAATGCAAATAGTGGGAACAATTTTCAAAAGAACCTTGAAAAAGGAAATATCCGTATTCGCAACATGCTTGCGTCTATTGAGCGGACATTCCTTCCGGTTGGGTCAGAAATTGGAAAGTACCGGATTATTGAAGAAATAGACAGAGGCGGGATGGCTGTTGTTTACAAAGCACTTCAACTCGACCTGGACCGGGAAGTAGCCCTTAAAGTAATGCCAGCTAATATTACAATCAACCGTCGCTTTGTTGAACGTTTTTTAACTGAAGCACATGCCATTGCAAAATTAAACCACCCCAATATAGTCAGTATTCATGAAGTAGCAGTGGAGAATAATATCTATTATCTCGCCATGGATTACATTCCAGGCAAAAATCTGTACTATTTCCTTAATTTCAGAAAACCAAAGCTTGTAGATGTACTTGAAATAATATCACAACTTTCTGATGCACTCTCCTATGCACACGATCAGAGAATCATTCACCGGGATCTTAAACTTAATAATGTGATTATGAAAGACCATCTTACCCCGGTGCTTATTGATTTTGGCTTAGCTAAAGCACTTGAGAATGATGATGTTGAAGGAATTACCCGAACAGGTGAAATAATGGGTTCTCCCTCATACATGGCCCCGGAACGACTTCTTGGCGGACTTGTCGATCATCGCAGTGATATCTGCTCTCTTGGTATCATGCTTTATGAGATGCTTACATTTAAAAACCCTTATCTTGACCAACGCAATCTTCATCAAACCACCATAAATGTGATGGAAGCAACACCAATACCTCCACGGAAACTGGTTCCCTGGCTTCCCGCAGAAATTGAAGCTATTACCTTGAAAGCTATGGCAAAAGATATTGAAGATCGTTATCAATCAATGGAGGAGTTCAAAGCTGATATTAACAGATACCAAAAAGGTGAAATAGTTCTTGCTCAACCACCATCACTGTGGTCAAAAATACGCTGTTTTGCAAAAAAAAACTGGGCACCGATCGTTATCAGCAACCTGACTATAATATTTGTACTGATATTTGCATTATCAATATACATTCAGGACAAAAAAGGTCAGTCTCACTGGCAACTTATTTATACCACCAAATTTAATACTAAACTTGATAATCAAGAGTGGTTTCTCTTTAACGGAATTTCACCGAATGATACCTCCTGGAGAATAGAAGATGGTAAACTGATTGGCAAGCAGTTTTCCGGTCTTGCTTTTGCCCGTTTTGAAAAACAGTTTAATCGGGATATTCTTCTGGAGTGTGATGTCTTTGCAGACTCAATGGATCTTTTCAATGCAGGGATATTTATTTTTGGCGATCACCCTGACAGCGGTTACAGTTTTATCCTTAATAAGAATGGACAAGCCCAGCATGGTATCATGTTTCCCGGATGCCGGTTTTTATTTCAGGATATTCAATCACCAGAAATAAACTTTACCAGAACCAATCATATCAAGATCGAACGTATCCTGAACTCAATTACGTTTTCCATTAATGGTAAAATCGTAAGCAAAGTTTGGGATTATCTGCCTCCGTTAGGTAAAGGACACGAGCGTTTTGGTTTTTTTGTAAAAAATGGTACTGCATCGTTTGATAACATTAAAGTATATCGCCGTGCAACTCCAAGAGCACCCAGCCCGACTCTCATCGCAGACAGATTTTTTGACAAAGGTGACTTTGAAGCTGCTATTGATGAGTACAGGAGCTTATTAATGGATTTAAAGAATGCAGCTCTGGCGAAAAAAATTCAAATTAAAGTAGCAGATTGCCTTGTTCGTCTAAATCGTTATGATGAAGCTCTTGAGCTGCTCAATAAAAATGATTTAATAAAAAGCAGAGATGAATCTGTTTTGGCATTAAAATATTTTCTTGAAGGGATTATTTTTAGTAAAACGGATAAAGTTGATGCTGCAGACAGCATATTCAAAATGCTCGCTAACAAATATCCATCAAATCCTGTAAATATCTCTGCGATGACTTCAACTATTCTTAGGAGTCACTCTTTTTTAAAACAGAATCGCCCAAACCTCCTTCACGCAGAAATCAAAACTTTGATGGATCAGTATATCAGGTATCCTGAAAGTTGGGGAAAACTCTATTTAAGTCTGCTTGATTATTATCTGGATAACTCCAAACCGGATTCAGCAATAATTATTGCTGAGGATATCATAAATATTCACTCTACTGACATTGATATCGCAGTTGCTGCAAAAACAGCCCTGGGTCGGGCTTACCTGGATAAAGGTAAAAAAAGTAAAGCCCGTGAAATATTCGACCAGTGTATTACAGCACATCTCAATTCTGAAGGTGTCTGGAATGCATGGATGGAACTGGGCGAAATATATGAATATGATTTTCAGTATAAAGATGCAATAACCATTTACCAAAAGGTGTTTCGTGAATGCTCCAAATCGTCACCAATACCGTGGATGGCAGCTATTAAAACCGGTGAACTTCTTTATCGCGACTCATCACATAAAAGCGATTCCCTCTTTGATTTTATCGCAAAAGCCGATCACCCTTTTCCAATACCAAGATTGATTGCAAAATTTTACATAGGTCAAATTAGCGAGAGCACTTTTAAAACCGAGTGGAACAGATTTTATCCTGATAACCGTTATTATTTATACCATTTTGCCCGAAAAGCCATTTTTAAAGATGAATTGGTTGTTGCTACACTTTATTTAAAAGATCTCAGAAACAATCTTTCATCCAGATCATGGACCTATTTCCGTGTGTTCAAGATACTGAATAATCTCAATCGATGGTAAACTCCTTCTTCGCAATCGCAGCACAACAAACCGCTCATTCGTTAATTCATATTCAATAATAAACTGCCTGCCTTGAAGAACAGTTCTGCACCAATGCCAACACCGACAAGAGTTAAAATTATTGCAATTTTTAGAATGATTACAACAACTCTCATAAGTTTGGAATTACCATTGATAGCATCAATAACCGCCTCCATTGTACCATACCGTTTATCTCTGTTTTTAACCATCATTTTACGGATAATACGTACAGTACCAATCGATATGTTTTTGTTGTATCTTCGGGGTGAAATCCATGTTCCGGCAACATGTTTAATTAATATATCCTGAGCATTTTTACCCGAATATACAGTCCGGCCTGTTAACATAAAATAGAGTGTTGCACCTAATGAATAGATATCTGATCGTCCATCTATATCTCTTTTTCCTTCAACCTGTTCCGGTGATGCAAAATGTACGGAACCCACCATGTAACCTTCTCTGGTAAGTGTCAAATGGTCATCATCAGTATGCATAACCACACCAAAATCAGTAACTTTTACCCCATTTGAACTATCGATTATGATATTTTCAGGTTTTATGTCCCGATGAATGGTATTTTTTTTGTGAGAATACCCTAATGCTTCTGCTGCAGCTTTTGTAATTGCCAGCGCCTGGTTTTCGGGTAATCGTTTTTTTTCTCTTACATACTGATCAAGTGACGGACCCTCAACCAATTCCATTGCAAAATAATAACGCCTCCCCCCCTTCCCAGCATCATACAAGGTAACGATTCCAGGATGATTCAGTTTTGCAAGGGCACGCACCTCCTGAAAAAACCGAGCTACATTTGTTTCATCTTTAGTGTAGGAGTAATTAAGAATTTTAATGGCAACTTTTCGATTGGTAAATTCATGAACAGCAGAATAGACCTTGCCCATTCCGCCTTTTCCAATAAGTTTTTGAAGACGATATCCGGCAAAAAGATCACCCGTTTCACCCAGACGCGATATTTCAGTTAATTCCTCAATCTGCTCCCTGGTTATAAAACCCTGCTTTATCAGTATTTCTTCAATTGAAGTATTCAATCCTATTCGCCGGCTTTTACGAACCAGTTCCCTGCATTGCTGATGCTGAACAGGCGTAACAAGTTTTCTTTCAATTGCCAGTTTTATTACAGGAGTTTCGTAACGTACAGCCATGTTAATTTAAGCGCTTTATGTTCATAATCTGAAAACTAATCTCTACGTCTGGTTGGAACCCACATGCAAACCCTTAAAAAACCTGCAATGTAAAAATTCCATGAATAATCCACATACTACTAAAACAAGATAGATGAAAAGACCCCAAAAAACAATAACATCTTTTAGATAACACTCTTTGATTCCTGTACTGTTGCTTTATACATCCGAATACTGTTCAGCCATAACCAGACTACTCGGGGACCTCAGCACATAAACTTCTGATTTTTGTTCACTGTTTCTATCTTTTTAGAGTAATGAAAATACAGAAACAGATCTATTGAGACCAGAATAAAATTGATCACATAAAGAATGGTTACCCAGTCTTGCGAATAAAGCAGTTTATGTATAATGCCGCTTGCATATCCTGAAATTACAATGATCATAAATACAGGGCTTTTACCTGCAACTGTTTTTGTCTTTAATGCTTTGATGATTGATATTGGCCAACTTACACCAAAACAAACAAGCATCAGAGTTTCAAAAATACTCATTATTTACCGTTTTTTTTAAACTTCTTTATATTACAGATAAGGTGTTATTAAATAAGGAAATACAAGATATTTTCATAACACCATCTACAATTTTATTTTTTTGTAACTGCCTTGGTAATAATAACTTAGTGTTATTTGTCAGGCTATGGGATTCAAATCCACTCAGATACTGATTTTTCCTTCAAAAACTTTCCTCGCCGGGCCAGTAAGAAACACACTGTCCGATTCACTACCATTCCATTGAACCTGCAACTCACC
>DASRQG010000217.1:0-13587 GCA_035645995.1 Mariniphaga sp.
GGGATCATTACTTTACTTTTTTCAGGTTTTCGGTAGAAGCAAAAGTAAGTTTTGGCTTGAACAATCAAATTGGCCCTCCGCCTGAAACACAACGTCCATACTATTCTCAAGCCATTAGTAGATTACGTTCCAATATCTTCACACTCAGCTTTCATTTTGAATAGGGGCTTTAATAAAAGGCCTGCGCATGAACTCGCTGGCTAAAATACCGGCAGCTACTGCCACATTCAGTGATTCAGGTTGTTTTAAACCTGATTTAAAAGAAGGAATATGTAGCCTGTTTTTAATTTTTTTAGCTACCCCCTGCCGGATTCCATTCCCCTCATTTCCTAAAACCAGAATGGATGGACATAATAGTTGTGCCTGATAAATATTCTCTCCTTCCATAAAAGTTCCAAATAAGGAAATATTATTATGGTAAGCTTGTTCAGCTAGTTCATCAAAGGGAGTATAAAAAGTTTTGATGCGAATGAATGAGCCCATACTCGATTGTATTACCTTCGGATTGAAGATGTCAACAGTGTCGGGTGAGCAGTACAGGTGGTTCATTCCAAACCAGTCGGCTGTACGTAGTATTGTTCCGAGGTTCCCCGGGTCCTGGATTCCATCGAGATAGAATGATATACCTTCCATACGTGAAGGAAGTATTTCTTCATGTGGTAAATAGCATAAGGCCAGACTTTGCTGAGGATGCTTTAACAGACTTGCTTTTCGTAAGTCTTCATATGAAACTTCAATGATCCGGTCAATATTATTTGGCAGGTAGTTATTCTTGTAGATAAATTCACTTGTTGCAAAAAGTTCTTTTATTCGAAACCGGCTATTGGCAACTTCAAGAACTATCTTATCTCCTTCAATTAAAAAAAGATTTTCTTTAAGTCGATTTTTTTTCTGAATCAGCGATTTTATCTGATTAATTTTCTTCTTTCCGATCATAGTTGGATAAATCCTTACAATAATGTTTCAAATTTACAGTTTCCATCTAAAACTGTTGACTATTTTTGCTGAAATTAAAATTGGGGACATTTTGGGTATTCATAATAAATTAGATCTCGTTTTATTGATGAAATTAGCTGTAGCCACAGTAATTGTATTTTTAGCTGCCTGCTCTCCGGTAAAATATGTACCTGATGGACAGTATCTTGTTAATAAGGTGGAGGTAGAGGTTGATAATCCAAAAATCAGTAAAGAAGATGCACGTCTGCATATCAGGCAAAAAGAAAATTATAAAATATTGGGATTTGCCAAATTTCATTTATGGCTCTATAACTTGTCATCAAAAAAGAATCAGGATAGTTGGCTGAAAAAGATTGGTGAACCTCCTGAGATTTTTGATGAATCCCTGGTAACAGCTTCGGAAGATCGGCTTACTCAGTATCTCGGTAACAGAGGATTTTTTAGGGCCAATGTTGATAGCGAAGTAATTTATAAGGAGAAAAAGCAGAAGGCCAATGTTAAGTTCAGGATTGAACCCGGGGAACAATATACTATTAAGGAAATTAATTATCATATTGGTGATTCAGTGATTAAAGATAAATTTTATGCTGATTCACTTCATACACATATTAAGCAGGGTACTCCATTTGATTTTAATTTGCTTGAAGAACAACGCAGCAGGATTGTGAATCATTTTAATAATTTGGGGTACTTTTATTTTTCAAATGATGAAGTAAGTTATTTGGCCGATAGCAGTAAATTTGAAAGGGAGATCATTCTAGACTTATATATTGGGATTGCTCCCGAAGCACAGCAATCGAGAAGGTTTAAGCCTTATTATTTAAACCACTTTTATATATCTGTTTTACCCGGCTCTGTCCCTTCAGCCGCTGATATTAGTAACACTAGTTTTTACGATACCATCAGGTGGGATAATCATACATTGTATTCCAATCCGGATATTCTATACCGGCCTTCCTTGTTTAGTAGTCTTTTGCAAATGGAACACGGTTCACTTTATAGTGTTCGTAATGCCCGACATACTTTTGATTCGTTTACACGGTTACGGCAGTTTCGTTTTATTGATATTCAGTTCACAGAATCACCTGCCTTTCCTGATTCAAATTTCTTGGATGCTAACATACGGCTTGCCCCTTTGAGCAAACAGGCTTTCACCTTTGACGTAGAAGGCACTAATACCTCGGGTAACATGGGCGTGGCTGGGAATGTGAATTATATGCATCGTAACATGTTTAGAGGAGCAGAAATCTTCCAGGTTAATGTAAAAGGTGCAATGGAACGTCAACAAAGAGTACTTGACGAAAATACAGAACATTTTAATACGAGGGAGATTGGGGTAGAGTCCAGTCTAACTTTTCCCAAGATTCTAGGTCCTTCTTTATTGGTTACCGCTTTTCGGGACTTCTTACCTAAAACAGTGCTTTCAGGAGGTCATAATTACCAACGAAGACCGGAATATACCCGTACTATTTCAAATATAAAATTTGGCTATGACTGGATGACTTCCGAAAATAGGAAACATTTATGGAACGTTGTTGATTTTAACATGGTTCGATTGTATCAGTTTGATCCCGGTTTTATTAATCTGATAAAAGACTTGTATATAAAGAGTAGTTTTACAGATCACCTGATATTGGCAACTAATTATTCATTTATATATAATAATCAAAAAGTAGGGTTGTTAAAGAATTATTCCTACCTGCGATTTAATGTAGAATCAGCAGGTAACATTTTGTATATGATGTCGGAAGCATTTAACCGTCCGATAACACAAGCAGTTGATACACTCGGTTTGGGATTATCGGAATATTATACAATCTTAAATACTCGATTAGCGCAATATCTTAAATCAGATGTAGAGTTCAGATACGGACACATTATAGACAAATACAATACTGTTGTGGCAAGAGCTTTTGTTGGAGTTGGTCTTCCTTATGGCAACTTTGATGTGCTCCCATTCGAGAAAAAGTATTTTTCGGGAGGTGCAAATGGTGTAAGAGCCTGGCAGGTTCGTTCATTAGGCCCGGGAACTTACCGAATGCCAGAAAATTCATATCCTAATCAATCATCCGATATAAAAATTGAAGCTAACCTGGAATATCGTTTTAAGTTGGTAGGTTTTCTTGAAGGGGCACTATTTACAGATGTTGGAAACATATGGGCGATTAATGATAAAGATAACAGACCTGGAGCTCAGTTTCATTTTAAAGAATTTTATAAGCAATTCGCTTTGGGGGCAGGAACCGGATTTCGATTCGACTTTAGTTATTTTATCTTCCGGTTGGACGTTGGTATGAAATTGAGGGATCCTTCACAGGAAGAGCATAATGGTTGGATTCCGGGGCACAGAAGAATTACAGGTGATGATTTTAATTTTTCTTTTGCAATAGGATACCCATTTTAGTTTTTGCTTTAATTTTGAAAATAAATTCCTGTTATAATAATTATTTTTTGCATTTTTGGCAGCTTTTTGTAACTGTTTGTTAGAATAAAGCATAGTAGCCAACATTGTAACTTGCAATAATTATGTCTATCCTTCCTGATGTTAGGGATTCTTTTGGTTCAAAATTAGGTGTCATTGCAGCTGCTGCAGGATCTGCAGTTGGATTGGGTAATATCTGGCGCTTTCCATTGGTGACAACTCAAAATGGGGGAGGTGCTTTTTTATTATTGTATATCGGTTCGGTACTTTTAATAGGCATCCCTGTAATGTTGTCTGAATTTTCAATTGGCAGGAGGGCTCAAAAAAATGCTTATGGGTCATTTAAAAAACTTGCACCAAATACACCCTGGTTTCTGGTGGGATTTATGGGAATTTTAACTGCCTTTGCCATATTGGCTTTTTACAGTACAGTTGCAGGTTGGACCATCGAATATTTTGTTCAGGCTTCATCAGGAAAACTGTTGACTGTAGAAAATATGCAGGAAAATTTCTCCACATTTAGCTCGGATACTTACCGGCCTTTAATGTGGCAGCTTCTGGTAATGGTGATTACTGCCGGTGTTGTATTTGCAGGCATTAAAAGAGGGATTGAAGCTTTTACAAAAGTGCTGATGCCTGTTCTGGTTTTACTAATAATATTATTAGCCATTCGGTCGGTAACACTTGATGGTGCCATGGAAGGCATAAGGTATCTTTTTTTGCCTGATTGGTCAGCAGTAAATTTAACGACAGTATTAATGGCTCTGGGGCAGGCAGCTTTTTCTTTAAGTATCGGAATGGGTACCTTAATTACGTATGGGTCCTATGTTCCTAAAGATATTAGTCTGCTCAATACAACTACCAAGGTAGCAATAACCGATACCTCTATTGCAATTTTATCAAGTATTATGATAGTGCCGGCCATATTTGCGTTGTCGGACGTGACAGTTAATGAATTATCTCCAGGGCCAGGACTTGTTTTTGAAGTACTTCCCGATGTTTTTAAAGCCATACCTGGTGGCGGGGTACTTGCCATCATATTTTTTGCCCTGCTTTGTATGGCTGCTTTAACCTCAACTATTTCGGTACTTGAAGTTGTTGTGTCATGGCTAAAAGAAGAAATGAAGCTGACACGAAAATGGGCTACTGTTATTGCTTCTGTTTCCATTACAATATTGGGGGTCTTTGCAACCCTTTCTTTTGGGGAATTAAGCGGATTCACGATTTTTGGAAATACAATTTTTGGAATTTTAGATTATGCTTCAGCGAATATCATGCTAACTTTTGGTGCCCTGTTTATAGTAATCTTTGTAGGATGGAAGCTTGGCAAGACTGAATTTATTGCTGAGATAAGTAATGATGGTTCTATTAAATCCGGACTTTTTAAAGTAATATTTTTTATTATTCGCTATATAGCCCCTGTGGCAATTGGCATCATCACTGTTGCTACCTTCTTTGTTAAAGGGATCGTATAGCAATTAATCATCTATTTATTCCTATAGGAATTTCATTCAAATTGTTAATTTTAACCTGCTGTTTTAGCTGAGTTTAATATTATTTTGAATTTGCAGGTGGTATGTTCAGTTCATCCTTCAATAAAATTAAGGAATATTTTCACTTTATGAAAAAAGACAGAAATGGAATGATTGTACTTTTAGCACTCATTTTAATTTCTGTGCTTGGCCATATATTTATTCGTAGGATTGAATTTTTAGAGCGATTTGATTATTCTGAGTGGTTGGCTGAAATGGAGGAAAGAAATCAGGAACAAGTGATTCACGAAAAAAGAGAAATACTTTTTAATTTTGATCCCAATAAGGTTGCTGTTGCTCAATTGGATTCACTTGATTTCCCTCGCGAGGTTAAGCAGAATATAATCCGTTATCGCGAAGCAGGAGGGAAATTTTTCAAAGCAGCAGACATTCGAAAAATATATGGGATGAACGACAGCTTATATGCTGTGATAGAACCATATCTGGTTTTTCCGAAACAGACAATTATTGATAAGGCCGAAACAGCGCAAACGATTAAGAAATCATATGAAGGAACATTTGATCCTAACACTGCCGGCAAGGACATTCTGAATGAATTTGGATTAAATGAATTTCAAGCCTCTAACATTTTAAGATATCGTGAGCACGGTGGGAAATTTGAGAAGAAGGAGCATTTATTGAAAATATATGGATTTGATTCATTGACATTAGAAATGCTGGATCATAATATTAAAATTGAAAGACCTGATTCAACAAAGTCAGAATTGAGCTTTGAGAGTAATCCTATTATAGAACTAAATTCGGCAGATTCTGCAAGTTTAGTGAGGTTGAAAGGTATTGGTCCTGTGTTTGCTGTGCGTATACTCAGGTACCGGGAATTGCTAGGTGGATTTTGTTCTACTGACCAGCTGCTTGAAGTTTATGGTTTTCCTTTGGAAACCTATGAAGTTTTAACAGGTAAGTTAACAGTTGATACTTTGAGGGTAAAAAAAATCAGACTTAATTTTGCAGAGTTTGCAGAGATGATTCGTCATCCATATTTTAATAAAGAGCAGGTGAAATCATTATTAGACCATCGGCAGTTGAATGGGCCATTTAAAAATAAGGAGCAACTTATAACCAATAAATTAATTGATTCACTTTCTTTTAAACGACTGGCACCCTATATTACATGTCGTTAAAAATAATTAAAACAAGAAAACCATTTAGGAACTCTTATTTTTTTCAATTAAATTTGATTTGCTGTGAATAATTTCTACATTTGCGCGTCAAATAAAAAAGTAAGTAGAAAATGATAGTTATTCCGGTTAAAGAAGGTGAAAACATTGAGAGAGCCTTGAAGAGGTTCAAGAGGAAGTTTGAAAAAACAGGTGTTATTAAGGAGTTACGTGAAAGGCAGAAATTTACAAAGCCTTCTATTAAAAGGAGGGAAGAAGTAAAGAAAGCTGCTTATATTGAGAAGTTGCAGCGCCAGGAAGATTAAGAATTTTCCGGTTCCTGGTGTACGTAAATTTGATGAATGGATTATCAGGAATCGTTTATAAACTATTTGACCTATGAGAGACGGATGTCTTCTCATACGGTTATTGCATATAGAAAAGACCTCGATCAGTTTGTGTCATTTGGCATAAAATGTATTGAGGTATTTGATTTTAAAAAGGTTGATGCAAAAATTGTCAGAAACTGGATAGTATATCTGATGGAGAATGATTTTACCCCCAGAAGTATTAACCGTAAAATTTCAACAGTAAAAGCATTCTTTCTTTATTTAATGAAAAGCGGTGTTGTTGAAAACAATCCTGCTGCAAATATTACTCTGCCAAAAATAAGGAAGAAGCTGCCTGTTTATGTGGAAGAGAACAGGTTGAATCAGTTATTGGATAATGGATTTTTTTCAGATGATTTTAAGGGAATTCGGGATAAGTTGATTATATTGCTACTTTATGGTACCGGTGTAAGGTTGGCTGAACTGATTACTTTAAAGACAAGAGATATTGATATGAATGAATGTCTGTTGAAGGTGAAGGGGAAAAGACAAAAGGAGCGTATCATTCCTTTTCCAAGGAGCATTCGTGTCAATTTAGAACAATACCTGAATGAAATAAACAGGATATCAATAAGCTTACCTGAAGAGTTACTCATAACTGAAAAAGGGAATCCGGTATATCCAAAATTAATTTACAGGGTAGTACACAACTATCTTTCACTTGTTACTGTTATTGAGCAGAAAAGTCCTCATGTAATGCGGCATTCATATGCAACGCATTTGCTAAACAGGGGAGCTGATTTAAATGCAGTTAAAGAATTGTTGGGGCATTCAAATCTGTCCGCCACCCAGATTTATACGCATACAACATTTGAAAAACTACATTCTATTTATAAACAAGCCCATCCAAGGGGCAATTAAAAAATGTTTCTATGGAAGTAATTATTAATTCAGTACATTTCGATGCCGATCAGAAGTTGATAGACTTCGTCAACAAAAAAGTAAATAAGTTAGATACCTTTTTTGATGGAATTATTAATGCAGAAGTAACATTGAAAATTTTAAAACCTGAGACACCCAAGAATAAGATCTCAGAGATTAAGATTTCAACACCGGCTAATGGATATCTTTTTGCAAAAAAAGATGGAGATTCATTTGAGGAAGCTACTGATTTAGCTCTTGATGCCATGAAGAAACAGCTTACCCGACATAAAGAAAAGATCAAGAATAAATAATTAAAATATTTTTGCTGCCATAATAATCGATTTTTAAAATAATATTTTTACATTTGCACACCCTTTTTGAGGGGCGTTCCAGAAACAGCTGAATTGAAAGAAGTTGTAGTAGATTCAAGGGTAATTATAGCTTCGTTACTTGTATCGGATCTTTAATTGAATGATATCTTTACAAAAAAAAATTCATAAAGGCAGCATTATGTTGTCTGTTGTTTTTGATAAATTTTGTAATATTGCAGCGCATTTTAAATGTCATATATTGCGGGAGTAGCTCAGTCGATAGAGCATTAGCCTTCCAAGCTAAGGGTCGCGGGTTTGAATCCCGTCTCCCGCTCAATCAGAGATTGGAATTTTAAGCAGTAATGCTTTTGATTCCTGTCTCTTTATGTGTTTAAAGCCGGAGTAGCTCAGGGGTAGAGCGCATCCTTGGTAAGGATGAGGTCACGAGTTCAATTCTCGTCTTCGGCTCAATGAATTTAGATAATAATTAAATATTTTGAATTATGGCTAAGCAAACATTCGTAAGGGACAAAGACCATGTCAATATAGGAACTATTGGCCACGTTGACCATGGTAAGACTACCCTGACAGCAGCTATCACAACTGTATTGGCCAAAAAAGGCCTCTCGGAAATTAAATCATTTGATGCAATTGATAATGCACCTGAAGAAAAAGAAAGGGGTATTACAATTAATACATCTCACGTTGAGTATCAGACTGAAAAACGTCATTATGCTCACGTAGACTGTCCCGGTCACGCCGACTATGTTAAAAACATGGTTACTGGTGCTGCCCAGATGGACGGTGCTATTATAGTTGTTGCTGCTACTGATGGTCCTATGCCTCAGACCCGTGAGCATATCCTATTAGCTCGTCAGGTAAATGTTCCAAAACTCGTTGTTTTCATGAACAAAGTTGATATGGTTGACGACGAAGAAATTCTGGAACTTGTTGAAATGGAAGTTCGTGAACTTCTTGATTTTTACGAATTCGATGGTGATAACACACCTGTAATTAAAGGTTCAGCCCTTGGTGCATTGAATGGTGAAGCACAATGGGAAGATAAAATAATGGAGCTTATGGAGGCAGTTGATAACTGGATTCCACTTCCTCCACGTGAAGTTGATAAACCATTCCTGATGCCGGTAGAAGACGTATTCTCAATCACCGGTCGTGGTACAGTTGCTACAGGTCGTATTGAAACTGGTATTGTTCATACAGGTGACGAATTGCAGCTGATTGGTCTAGGTGCTGAAGGCCGTAAAACAGTTTGTACAGGAGTTGAAATGTTCCGTAAAATTCTTGACGAAGGTCAGGCTGGTGACAACGTTGGATTGTTGTTGCGTGGTGTTGACAAGAAAGAAATCAAACGTGGACAGATCCTTGCAAAACCTGGGTCAATTACTCCTCATACTAAATTCAAAGCTGAGGTTTACGTACTTAAAAAAGAAGAAGGTGGACGTCATACTCCGTTCCATAATAAGTACCGTCCTCAATTCTATCTGCGTACACTTGACGTAACAGGTGAAATTCACTTACCGGAAGGACGTGAAATGGTTATGCCTGGTGATAACGTATCAATAGACGTGGAATTGATCTATCCAGTTGCTCTTAACGTAGGTTTACGTTTTGCAATTCGTGAAGGTGGACGTACTGTAGGTGCTGGTCAGGTAACTGAAATTGTTAGCTAATACAATACACTATTAATAATTAAGTCCCGGGAGGGTAACTTCCGGGACTTATTTAACGGAAGCACTCAGCCGGGAGATTAAAAATGTATGTAAGTTCGATTCTTACCTTCCGTACAAATTAACTAATAGTTAAAAATGAAATTAAAAGTCTATTTACAGGATGCCTACGATGAACTTATCCACAAGGTTACGTGGCCTACCTGGAAAGAACTGCAAAGCAGTGCATTGGTTGTAATGGTTGCTTCCTTTATTATATCACTCTTGATATTCGCTATGGACCTGTCTTTCAGGAACATAATGAGTTTTATTTATGGATTGTTTTATTAATTGAAATCCCGGGATCAAAAAATGAGCGAAACAACAAAAAAATGGTATGTTCTAAGAGCTATCGGAGGAAAAGAAAAGAAGGTCAAAGAATATATCGAACATCAAATCGCTAATGGAGATCTGAAGGGTTTTGTTGAACAGGTTTTAATACCTACAGAGAAAGTTTATCAAATCCGAAACGGTAAGAAGATCAGCAAAGAACGGAACTTTTTGCCTGGTTATGTACTTATTGAGGCCAGTCTGGTAGGTGAAGTTACACATCTACTCAGAAATATACCAAATGTTATCGGGTTCCTTGGCGACACGAAAGGTGGCCATCCGGTTCCAATGAGGCCTAATGAGGTAAATCGTATATTAGGGAAAGTTGACGAACTGGCTGAAACCGGAGAGGAATTGAATATTCCTTATGTAGTTGGCGAAACTGTGAAAGTAGTCGATGGACCATTTAACGGCTTTAACGGAACTATTGAGGCGATCAATGAAGAGAAGAAAAAGCTGCAGGTAATGGTGAAGATTTTTGGACGTAAAACTCCTTTAGAACTGAGCTTCATGCAAGTTGAAAAGGAATAGAAACGCTTTTATACATTTATTATGGCGAAAGAAATTGCTGGATTAATTAAATTGCAGATAAAGGGTGGAGCGGCAAATCCGTCACCACCGGTAGGGCCAGCACTTGGATCGAAGGGTGTTAATATAATGCAGTTTTGTAAACAGTTTAACGGAAGGACACAAGACCAGGCCGGTAAGGTGTTACCTGTTATAATTACTGTTTACAGCGATAAGTCGTTTGACTTCATTATTAAACAACCTCCGGTAGCCGTTCAATTGCTAGAAAACGCAAAAGTGAAAAAAGGTTCTGCTGAACCTCATGTCAACAAAATTGGTGCTGTGACCTGGGAACAGGTTAAACAAATTGCAGAATCAAAGATGTCTGACCTTAATTGCTTTACGATTGAAGCAGCAATGAAAATGGTGGCTGGTACTGCCAGAAGTATGGGAATCTCCGTAAAAGGTGCTTCACCATTCAAATAACATATTAAAAAATTTAAGATGGGCAGAGTTACGAAAAATAAAAAAGCTTCTCTTGAGAAACTCGAAAGAGGAAAAACTTACTCAATAGAAGAAGCAGCTAATCTGGTGAAGGAAATTACTTTTACCAAGTTTGATGCTTCGGTCGATATTGATGTAAGGCTTGGAGTTGACCCAAGAAAAGCAAACCAAATGGTTAGAGGTGTAGTTTCTTTACCCCATGGAACTGGAAAAGAGATACGCGTTCTGGCATTGGTTACTCCCGATAAAGTGGAGGAAGCCAAAGCAGCAGGTGCGGACTATGTTGGATTAGACGAATACATCGATAAAATCAAAGGTGGATGGACTGATGTGGATGTGGTTATTACCATGCCACCAGTTATGGGAAAAGTTGGCCAATTAGGCCGAATCCTTGGGCCACGTGGTTTGATGCCTAACCCTAAAAGCGGTACTGTAACAATGGATATCGGTAAGGCTGTAGGTGAAATCAAACAGGGTAAAATCGATTTTAAAGTTGATAAGTTTGGTATTGTACATACTTCAATAGGTAAAGTTTCTTTTGAACCTGAAAAGATCAAAGAAAATGCTGTGGAGTTTCTTAGTACCATCAATAAACTTAAGCCAACTGCCGCTAAAGGTACTTACATTAAAAGTATTTATCTCTCCAGTACTATGAGCCCTGGTATTAAAGTTGAACCAAAGTCAGTCGTTGACTAAAACAGCGTAAAAATGAAGAGTACAGAAAAACAAGTTATTATCGATAATCTGAAAGAACAGATCGATTCGTACAGCCATTTTTATCTGACTGACATTAGTGGTTTAAATGCAGCTGATACCAGCGATTTAAGAAGACTGTGCTTCAGAGATAATATAAAATTGGTTGTTGCTAAGAATACACTTTTACGTAAAGCTCTCGAAATTTCATCAAAAGATGCAGATGAGCTTTATGAAGCACTTAAAGGTAACACCTCAGTAATGTTCTCAGAGGTTGGTAACAGTCCGGCAAAATTGATTAAAGCCTTTAGCAAAAAGCATAAAAAGCCTGTATTAAAGGCTGCGTTTGTTGAAGAATCAGTTTACATGGGCGAAAATCAATTGGATGCACTGGTGGCAGTGAAATCTAAGAATGAACTTATTGCTGATGTTGTGGCCTTGTTACAATCACCAATGAAAACTGTTGTTTCACAACTACAGTCGGGTGGTAATATAATCCATGGTGTGTTAGAGACACTGAAAGAAAAAGAATAGTTTTTTTTGAAATTAAATAAATTAGAAATAAAATGGCAGATTTAAAACAACTTGCAGAAGAGTTGGTAAACTTAACTGTTAAAGAGGTTAACGAATTAGCAGGTATTCTTAAAGACGAATATGGCATTGAGCCGGCCGCAGCAGCAGTTGCAGTTGCAGGACCTGTAGCAGGAGCTGGCGAAGGAGAAGGCGCTGCAGAACAGACTGAATTCGATGTGGTATTAAAATCAGCCGGTCAGTCTAAACTTGCAGTAGTGAAGCTTGTTAAAGAACTTACAGGTCTTGGCTTGAAAGAAGCTAAAGCTGTAGTTGATGAAGCTCCTAAAGCAATTAAAGAAAAAGTATCCAAAGATGAGGCAGAAGCCCTTAAAAATCAATTGGAAGAAGCTGGAGCCGAAGTTGAAATTAAATAAGCGCAATCAGACCTTTAAAAAGGTTGTATGGTTTAGAATCTTACAAGGTGAGATTCTAAACCTTTTTGTGTATTTATATTTTATATAATTAACCTGTATAAATACATGGCAGTATATACAAAATCAGAGAGAATTAGTTTCTCCTCAACACAAACCAGGTTTGATTACCCTGACTTCTTGGAAGTACAAATTAAATCATTTAAGGATTTTTTCCAGTTAAACACGACACCCGAAAAGCGCAAAGAAGAAGGTTTATCCCGTGTTTTTGAAGAAAACTTCCCTATTACCGATACCCGTAATAATTTTGTGTTGGAGTTTATCGATTATCAGGTCGATCCTCCACGTTATTCTATTCCGGAATGTATCGAGCGGGGCCTTACTTTTAGCGTGCCGGTAAAAGCAAAACTTAAGTTATATTGTACCGATCCCGAACATGAGGATTTTGATACAGTTGTCCAGGATGTTTATCTTGGGACTGTACCATACATGACTGAAAGGGGTACCTTTATAATTAATGGTGCAGAAAGAGTTATTGTCTCTCAGTTGCACCGGTCGCCGGGAGTGTTTTTCGGACAAAGCCTCCATGCAAATGGAACAAAGCTTTATTCTGCAAGGATTATTCCTTTCAAAGGTTCGTGGATAGAATTTGCCACTGATATTAATAGTGTGATGTTCGCATACATCGACCGAAAGAAAAAATTACCGGTTACTACACTGTTAAGAGCTATAGGCTACGAAAGTGATAAAGATATCCTGGAAATTTTTGACCTTGCCGATGAAGTGAAAGTTTCAAAAGCAGGTTTGAAAAAGATTGTTGGCAGAAGGCTTGCTGCACGTGTATTGAAATCCTGGGTCGAAGATTTTGTGGATGAAGATACCGGTGAAGTAGTTTCTATCGAACGTAATGAAGTGGTGATCGACAGGGAAACTGTTCTTGAAGATGATCACATTGATGAAATTATTGATTCTGGTGTTAAAACTATCCTGGTTCATAAAGATGATCAACGTCAACAGGATTATGCCATTATTTATAATACATTGCAGAAAGATCCTTGTAATTCTGAAAAGGAGGCTGTTCTGCATATTTATCGTCAATTGCGTAATGCAGAACCACCAGATGAGGCTACTGCCCGCGATGTTATTGATAAGTTGTTCTTTTCCGATAAAAGATACGACCTTGGAGAAGTAGGACGTTACCGTATCAATAAAAAACTTGGGCTGGAGGTTGATTCTGAAATCCGGGTATTGACGAAAGAAGATATTATAGAAATTATACGATATCTTAT